>NZ_JANPLS010000266.1:0-11895 GCF_031422475.1 Chamaesiphon sp. VAR_48_metabat_403 | reverse complement strand
CTTCACCATTTTGTTGACTAGATTTAAATTCGTCAGCAAGCATGTTCTTCCCCAGAATAATGTGATTGTCGAAGACGTTTTCTAAAGTAGGGGCAATTCATGAAGCGGCTCGCAGCCGGGAGGTTCCCTCCCGGATTATGTGAGACAGCGACGCATCGAACGGGAGGTTCCCTCCCGTTTGTGTGCGTCAAGACAAGACAGCGGCGGTTTTACGTCACGGGGTTCCCCCGTGTCGTAAAAAACCGACAAGACAGCGAAAAGTGCGTTCTTGGGGCGCGAGCTTTTGGGGGGAAGCTTCCCCCGAAAACGTCGCGCCCCAAAACGTCGCTTGTTTCCCCTGTCTTGTCTTGTCGTTTTCTTATTCGGGGGGAACCCCCGAATAAAAACGCCGCTGTCTCGCCTTTTTTGACGGGGAACCCGTCCAAAGGCGAGCCGCAAGTAAAGCACCTTTTCAAGACAGGGGGATTCCCACCAATTTCGCCTCTAACTAGAGATGTGTATACACGGTAGCCTTATAAAGGGGAGGGAGTAATCGAGCTAAAATACATGCAGATATTTTAACAGTTGACAATGATAGATCCACCCTCGATCGAAATTATTGAAGCAGACTTATCTATTCCCAAACATGCTCGTGCAGTCATTTCACTCATGGATGAATACGCTCGCGATCCGATGGGTGGGGGTAATGGTTTATCAGATTATGCAAAAAACAATTTAATTTCCGAACTAGCCAAACGCCAAACCGCACGCGTAATTCTCGCTTTTGTCGATAATTTACCCGCAGGATTGGCGATTTGCTTAGAAGGATTTTCAACCTTTGCCTGTCAGCCATTACTCAACATTCACGATGCGATCGTTTCCTTGCCATACCGAGGTCGAGGTTTATCTAAACTGATGTTGCAAGCCGCCGAAAAAATTGCGATCGATTTAGGTTGCTGCAAGCTAACATTAGAAGTTTTAGAGCATAATCAGCTAGCTCAAACAGCATATCGATCGGTTGGATTTAATGGCTATGAGTTAAATCCTGAAATGGGCAAAGCATTGTTTTGGGAAAAGAAGTTAATTAATTAGATTGGGATTATTTACCCGATGAATATATGCCGATGATAAATCCTCCCTACAACCATCCCCATACAGAGCTAATCCGAGATCGAAGAAAAACATCACACATTTAATCAAAATCCGATCTATTAAATGAGACGGTTTGACTTTGCAGAATTTCTCCCAGAGCGAATAGCGATGTTTTGGTTCCATTTTAGGAATTAACTTAGATCGAGGTTGTTATACTTTAGTATTCCCCTAATCTTCAACAATCTATCGTTATACCGAAAAATTCTACCGATTGAATAAATAATTTTTAGATAATTCTCAAAACAACTATATGCCAAATATCGTAGAAATCGCCGTCAGCAATGACAACTTTACCACTCTCGTCGCCGCCGTCCAAGCTGCGGGATTAGTCGAAGCATTACAATCGCCTGGGCCATTTACCGTCTTTGCCCCAGTCGATGCCGCTTTTGCTGCCTTACCCCCCGGTACGGTTCAAACCTTAGTCCAGAATCCGCCCCAACTAGCCCGCATTTTAAAGTTCCATGTGGTAGCAGGCAAGTTTACTCAAGCCGATTTAGCCAAACTCGGTAAGGTAGAATCTTTAGAAGGTGCGACGATTCCGATTAATTGCACCGATGCTTTTGAAGTTAAAAACTCAACCGTAATTGCTGCCGATATCGAAGCCGATAATGGCATTATTCATGTTATCGATCGAGTTATCTTAATGGGATAAATAAAAGATCGGGGGAACTACAAGATTTTCGTCAGTCCATTTCAATGAACTTTATTCGATCGAGAGTGAATTAGTACGATTATTCTTTGTTTGTGACCCGATCGCGCCAGCCTCTCTTTTCAATCTTGCGGATATTGCGCTCGTATTTGAGGATGTCTAAATAGTCGAGTAAATGACTTAATTCCCTGTCGGTTTCATCGCCTTCAAATGGCTTAACTGCAATTAAATTACCATAACTTTTTTCCCACTTTTTGGGGGTATCATCGATCGCAATGACAGCTTCTAAATCGTAACCGCGCCGTTTGACTTTTTTTAATGGCTTGCGCGAGTAATATTGAGGGTAATACCCATCGATGTAATCTAAATGATAATTATAGACGATCGAACAGCGATCGCTCGTCCAGACAAATTTAAGAGCTTGCGGATCTGGGAAAATTGCCGCCACGACTTGGGTTGCATATTCCGCACCAGAAGATGTCCACACCGCCACATCGAACCAATCTAAGCAAGTTAACAGAAAAGTATCGAGATTTGGACGCTTATAAACATAGTAATTATAGACCGAAAAATCTGGCAGCCTTGCCAATGGTTTTTCGGCAGCATGAATGAGTGTTTCATCCAGATCGAGAATTAATAATTTACGATTGGTTTCCATCTAACGATCTACGATAGCTCATTATATCTACTATCCACCATCCCCTATCCCCTATCCCCTAAAAGTGCTACCATCAACGGCAGTGGACGGATCTAGCCATCGAGCGACAATCGCCATTGTGTGTGTGAAGAGTTCGATCTAAAAACAATGACTATGCCCAATCGACGCATCCAGCCAAAACTAGCTTTAGTAATGGCATTATTGACGACTGTTGCCAGTTTGCTTACCAGTTGTACCGATCCTACTGAAACAGGTGGTGGTACTCCCACAGCTAGCAGTGGTGGCGATAGTAAAGGTTTAAAAATTGGTTCCTTGCTATCGAATACAGGCGATACTGCCTCGATCGCGCAACCGCTCCCGAACGCGATTAAAATGGCAGTAGACACCGTTAACAGTTGCGGTGGTATTAACGGCGCACCCGTCACCCTCATCTCCGAAGACGATCAAAGCGATCCCAGTGCGGGTGCATCGGCAATGACAAAACTCACCGAAGTCGATAAAGTCTCTGGTGTTGTAGGAGCTTTTGGTAGTGGAGTTTCTACCGCCGCCGCCGATGTCGCTGCCAAAAATAAAGTCATGATGATTTCGCCGGGAAGTACCAGTCCCGTCTTTACCGAGCGTGCCAAAGCAGGTAAATATCAGGGTTATTGGGCGCGTACAGCTCCACCAGATACCTATCAAGCCAAAGCAATGGCACAGTTAGCCTTTAAAAAAGGGTTTAAAAAAGTTGCCACGATCGCAATTAATAATGATTATGGTGTAGGCTTTGAAAAAGAATTCGTTGCCGCTTTTAAAGGTTTAGGTGGTACCGTTACCAATGAAGCCAAACCCACCCGTTACGATCCTAAAGCCACCACCTTCGACTCAGAAGTCAAAGCCGCATTTGAAGGCAAACCGCAGGCATTAGCCACCATCGTTTATCCCGATACAGGTTCGCTACTGCTCAAAGCCGCCTACGAACAAGGTTTGAGCAAAGGCGTGACAATTATGCTCCCCGATGGTGCCTACTCGCCAAAATTCCCCGATCAGGTCGGAAAAACAGCAGATGGCAAATTTATCATTGAGGGGGCGATCGGTACCGTTCCTGGGGCACATGGCAAGGCTCTAGAGGACTTTAATAAGAAGTGGTTAGCAACTGGAAAACCCCTAACTTCATACCTCCAACATTCTTGGGATGCTACCGCACTCATCATGCTAGCGGCGCAAGCAGCTAAAACCAATACGGGCGAAGGCATTGCCAGCAAAGTTCGCGAAGTTGCAGGCGGCCCCGGCGAAGAAGTTTCCGATCTGTGTCAAGCAATTACTCTGCTCAAGGCTGGTAAAAAAATCAACTACCAAGGTGCCAGCGGTAACGTCGATCTCGACGCTCAAGGCGATGTCATTGGTACTTACGATATCTGGCAAGTCCAACCCGATGGTACGCTCAAAACGATCGATAAAGTCAGTTTTGAAACTGCCAAGAAAGTTGAGGCGAAACCAGCTAAGTAGGGAGATGGGAGTTGGGAGTTGGGGGGACGGGGAGACTGGGAGCAGATAAATTCAACCTTTACCCTTTACCCTTTTCCCTTTCCCCTTCTTCCCTAAAACCTAAAGCCTAAAACCTAAAACCTAAAGCCTAATTCAAAGTTTTCAACACTTGTTGTGCCGATCGGACTAGGTGTTGATTTTTGCGATAATTGTAGCGGGGAGATGCTTTGAGTCTCCCTAGCATCGTATCTAAGTAGCTTTTAGCAGCAACCTTATCGTTGTCGATATTGAGAGCTATTTTGGCTAGCAATAGAAAAGATTCCGAATGACTCCATTGTTTCACATCTCGATCGAGAAATTCTTTAGCTGCCGACCATTGTTGTAAATTGTAGAGAGCCTTACCATACATTAACGAGGCTTCACCACGTTTGTAATTGGGATCTAAATCGAGTAAAGTTTGTAAATGCGCTCGTGCTAACTCGAAATTTTTGCGCTGCATGGCGATTGTCGCACAACCCCAAATCGCATGAGTATTCTCAGGTTCTTTGTGCAAAGCATCTTGATAGCATTCTAATGCGCGATCGAACTTACCCATTTCCATCAAGACATTACCGAGGGTGACGTATTGATGCGATTTACCAATATTACTCACTCCGGCTTCCGCATTCCAGAGTGCATCTTTCATCGTCCACTGTTTCAAGAAGTTAGGGACGGGAACATCCATATTTGGTAACTTCTGCACGACAAAATAGATAACTGCGCCGGGAAAATTGAGCATAATCAACAACCACAGCCAACTCGAACCTTTGGGTTCGTTGCGGACGCAATCAAAAATCATCAACATCCAGAAGCCTGCGGTAGCAAAGGCGATCGTTCCTGTTAGCATGATGTTTGAGTCCTGAAGCAGACGTATGGTGGATTATTATTATATTCATTCATCCACTCTGTCTAGCCGGACAAAATTACAAATAATTTGGCTCGATCTCCGATAATTAATTGTGGACATTTATCGATCCGATCTCCTCTCAATCATTCCGATCCCCTCTCAATCATCTCAGAATTGATGGTAGGGGTAATTCAATAATTACCCCTACCATCAATTTCTCGCTCTCATCGCCTTATCTGGCGGCGGTAAAATCGAGAGATTGTCTCGAACATTTAGCTGAAGCGTGTGTCTGGAAATTGCGTCTTTCCAGGTAGAATATGTTGCTGGCGGACAATATTGAAATGTGTGTGGGTGATAGATCCCTTCGATTCCAGTCATCACCATCATTGTATTAGTCGCCGCAGCTTTAACGCCATCATCGGTCGATCTAGCACCACCATAAAAGTCATTACCCGGCCACGATACATGGTCCCAAGCGACAAAACTAAATAATTCACAATCTGTAAAATTATCCCCAGCTTCGGCATACGCTTGAGGTTTACATAATTGCGGTTTATGGCTATTTCCTTTTGTTAAAGGTCGGACTAACAAACTTATTCCTTCGATCTCGGTTCGATCGTTTTCACATTCTTGGTAAGGATCGTAATACACAGCCCGAATATTTGCAAACTTACGACCGTGAGTTTGGAAGAACCGGATTAAAGCCTGTTGGAGCTGAGTACCTAATTGCCCTCTAAATATCCCTGCAAACTGTCCGCAGCCCAGCCCTGGAATTGTTATCAGTGCCATCTTACCGCGCGATTTGGCAGACTCATTAATATAACTGAATGCTGGCAACAATCGTCGCTCATAGAGGCGATAATAGCCATCGCTATTTAATGCCCCATCGAGTGTAACTTCCGCCCAGTCAACCGGGGTAATATTATTACCATTACGTAACAGTGCGCCAGAAGTAAAAACTAGCGTCGCGGCAAATGGCTCATCGTGGATATCGGGTTGGCGATGTTTGCCGTTATCATAAACTGTAACTGGCACCGCAATACTAATATCGCCCAACAGCGATAGTTCTGTCTGATTCCAATCGATTCCATTACCATAGACCTCAAATTCGGCAAAAATCTGGGGTCGTTTAGTTCTCAATAATAGTTCTATGAATTTTGCAGTGGAAAGTAAATCGATGTCTGAATGTTTTAAAAGGTTGTCTAAATATGTACCAGCACCATAACCAGCTTTGAGTTGCTCTAGATACGAATTTAGATTAATAAATGTTTGGGGATTTACCAGAACTTGATAATTACTCATAGGATTTTTATCTATAAAATTTACAGAATCGATCGCACGATAACTGTCTGAGACCTAAATATTCAAGCCAAACTCGCCCGACTGGCACAGGTAGCAGATAAAATAAAAACATCCCTCTAAACCGATCGACAGAAGTTTAGCGGGATCGCCCTTTACATTATGAATCGGCAATTTCCATTTGCCAATAATCCCAGATGATTAGTTACCTCAAAGGCATCGCCATCCAAATCCAGACTCCCGCTAATAATCGGGCAATTTTGGTATTAGAGGTAAATCAAGTCGGGTATGAATTACAAGTTCCCCAGCATATGATAACCGAAGTCGTCCAAAACTCCGAAATTCAGGTATTTACCCATCAGCAGGTACGCGAAGATGCAATCTCCTTGTATGGGTTTAGTTCCGCCGCCGAACGAGATTTATTTCGCCAACTAATTAGTGTCAGCGGTGTAGGCGCGAGTTTGGCGATCGCTTTATTAGATAAACTGGGAATAGCCGATACCGTCTCGGCGATTGTTACCAGTAATATTCAACGCCTGTCTACCGCGCCGGGAGTCGGTAAAAAAACTGCCGAACGCCTAGCACTCGAACTTCGTAGTAAACTAGGACAGTGGCGAATTGCAGCAGGATTAACTGCCGAGCTACCGCTGACTAGTTTGGAGCCAACAATGCAAGCCGAAGTCGAGATGACATTGTTAGCATTAGGCTATACAACTGCCGACATTCATCATGCCTTACAAGCAATTAGTCAAGATAGTTTGATGGTAAAAAGTCCCAACATTGAAGACTGGCTGCGATTGGCGATCGCCAGCATTGAATGATGTGCTTAGTTATCGATAATTGCCACTAATATGGTATTCTAATGTGTGGCTTTCGTTGTCTTTTTCGGATCGATCGCGATCGGCGATTCTCCACGGAGCTACGCCAACGCATCGAGCGTTCCAACTCAAACTAAACCCCAGCCTCGAAAGTTATAATCTAATTTTTTTTTACATGTCCTCATCACCCCAGACCGAAGATTTTGATGATGCTGAGTTAGTCATACTCACCGATGAATTAGGGCGGCAACTTCCTTGTTACATCGAACGCGAACTCGAACTCGATGGTAAAATTTACTTGCTATTATTGCCAGAAAATGCACCGATTGAAATTTTCGCTTGGGATGAAGATGATGAGGTCACCGAGCTAGTTTCTGTCGAAGACGAGGAGGAGATCGATCGCATCTTTGCCGATGCTAATGCAGTACTATCCGAGCAAAATCTCACGCTCAAACGCACTGCTTTTACCCTCAGTGCCAGCGGTGAATTACCACCACTCGATCCGACCGAAGTAGTCACGATCGAACTAGATGAAGAAGACGACCAATTAGAGCCAGAAGAATTCCAAATTTTGGCACGTTTTTACAATCTAGAACAAGAATATGCCATCTGCACCCCAGTAGATCCGCTGTTATTTTTCGGCAAAGCCGATGCTAATGGAACGATCGCATTGCTTTCCGAGGAAGAAGCCGAACAGCTCCAACCCCGACTTGAAGATATGTTATTGGATGAAATCTAGATCTGGAGGATTACCATTGAAATTAGTCCAAACAACTCCTAAGTGGCTGCTACTTTTCACCCCGATTGCCATTCTAACCGTGCTAGGCGGCGGCGGGATGTCATGGTGGAATGTCGTAACTGCCCCGCCATCTGCCGATCCCAATGCCAAAAGCATCCAAGTTCAAGTCAAACCCGGTACTTCCGCTCAAGCCATCGGGCAAGAATTAGAAGCCAAAGGTGCAATTAAATCCCAACTGGCATGGAAACTGTGGACATCCTGGCAAGCCAAACAGGGCAAAGGCTCGCCTCAAACTGGTACTTACGAACTATCTCCGTCGCAACCCCTACCAGTAGTTGCCAAGCAAATTCTAGAAGGTAAAGTCATTCAATCTGGCTTTACCATCCGCGAAGGCTGGAAAATCGGGCAAATGGCTGAATATTTTGAAAAGCAAGGCCTATTTAAAGCTGCCGATTTTATTGCCGCAACTAAAGAAATTCCTAAAGATAAGTTTCCTTGGCTCCCAGATGGTATCCCACATCTAGAGGGATTTTTATTTCCTGAAACCTATAAAGTCCCTGCCGAGACGATTACTCCCAAAGGGGTAGTGACGCAGATGCTCAAGCAATTCGAGCAAGTTGCCTTGCCAGAATATCAAAAAGTTGCAGCCACCCAAAAATTAAGTCTGTTAGATTGGGTGAGTCTTTCCAGCATCGTCGAAAAAGAAGCTGTAATTCCGGTAGAACGCTCTAAAATTGCTGGTGTGTTTACCACTAGACTCGCCAAAAATATGCGGCTAGAATCCGATCCGACTGTAGAATACGGTCTGGGTATCAAACAAACAGCAGATCGACCGTTAACTTTTGCCGAGGTTAAGCGACCCAACCCTTATAATACCTACATGAACGCCGGAATTCCCCCCGGTCCGATCGCCAGTCCGGGGATCGGTAGCCTCAAAGCAGTATTAAATCCAGACAGCACGGATTTGCTATTTTTTGTCGCCAAATACGATGGCACTCATGTTTTTAGCAAAACCCTGTCGGAACACGTCGCGGCAACTAACGCCATTCGCAAACAGCGTCAGTCGAGTCAACAATAAGTAACTTTTGTAACCCAAGATCCGCGAGAATACTCCATAGACTCAATTCAGTCCGTGGGGTATTCTCCATGTAAACATCAGATTTCCTGTCACCGTAATACCATTTTGGATTTTAGATTTTGGAGTTTGTGACTGAAATCACGCGGAGGCTCCCTCCGCGCTGGGCGGGTCACCCGCCTAGCAATGTGTTTCAGTCAAGACAGCGGATGCGCGCTTCCCCTATTCCCTATTCCCTAAATCGATGAAATTATTTCCCTTATTACAGCCTGACTTAGTATTAGGTGCCTCCGTTTTAGATTTAACACCCGCAATTCTCACTCAACACCAGATTGAAGGCTTAGTTTTGGATGTCGATGATACGATCGTTCCGATCGGGATTAATATTGCCCAGCCAGATTTAATTGAATGGATCGAGCAAACTAGGCAAATTGTCCCCGTTTGGCTGGTGACAAACAATCCCAGTCAAGTTAGAATTGGAGCGATCGCAGATAGTCTATCGCTACCTTATTTCCTCAGTGCTGCCAAACCTTCGCGGCGCAAACTCCGTCAAGCAATTCAGGCAATGAGCGTAGAACCCGAGCGAGTAGCGATGGTGGGCGATCGTGTGTTTACAGATGTGCTTGCAGGAAACCGGATGGGGATGTTTACCATTTTAATCGAGCCGATTGTTTGTGCTGAGTCTTCAATTAGCTTCAACCTGATTCGGAAAATAGAATTCGCGATCGCTAAAGCATTGGGAGTCTCTCTTGTCGCGAAAAAATAAATCTTTACAATACCTCACAAATCCTTAATAAGTTGAAATACAAAGAAATAATTAAGGAAACAGCGATGCTGTCAAATATCTGCGATCATAGTTTTATTGGAAATGGAGTCAGCCCAGATAAAGACTCTAAACATAATATAAAACTTAAAAACCTTCAGAGCGTTAGCTGCCACATATAGGCAGGTGACGCTCTGAACTGTTTTAGGCACTAATTTTTACTAATTATTTAAAGTTGGTATCCCAATTCAGAAAGCCTCGATCCCTAGCTAGTATACCGCGATCCCCGTTATGTCTCAGACCTTAGTCATCAAAGTTGGTACGTCGAGTCTGACCCGTAGCGATGGCAGATTAGCATTAGCGACGATCGCCGCATTAATCGAAACCATTGTCGATCTACGAGCGCAAGGCTATCAAATTGTTTTAGTATCTTCGGGGGCGGTTGGAGTTGGTGCAGCCCGACTGGGAATGACCGAACGCCCAAAAACGATCGCCCTCAAGCAAGCCGCCGCCGCCGTCGGGCAAGGAATCATCATGCGCGTGTACGACGATTTGTTTCGGGAGCATCAGCAACCAGTCGCGCAGATTTTGTTAACGCGAGGCGATCTCGACAGGCGTAGTAGTTATATCAATGCTTATAATACTTTTCAAGAACTATTTCGCTTAGGCGTAATGCCGATCGTCAATGAAAACGATACCGTTGCCGTAGACGAGCTAAAATTTGGCGATAACGATACCCTCTCCGCACGAGTCGCCAGCCTCATCGATGCCGACTGGTTATTTTTACTGACAGATGTTGACAGGTTGTACTCCGCCGATCCCCGTAAATTTCCCGATGCCCAACCGATAGTCCAGATCGATCGATTAGCCGATTTAACCGCCCTCCAAGTTCAAATTGGTACAACGGCTTCCGAATGGGGCACCGGGGGCATGGCGACCAAAATAGCCGCCGCTGGGATTGCAACTGGAGCTGGTGTCAAAACAGCCATTACACATGGGCAATTTCCACAGTATATCGAACGGATTCTCAACGGCGAACCTTTGGGTACGCAATTTACGCCGCAATTGCGCGCCGATAGTGCCCGCAAACGCTGGATCGCGCATGGGTTAATAACAGTAGGGAAAATTTATCTAGATGCTGGGGCGGTTGAGGCGATTACGGCTAGTGGCAAATCTTTATTACCAGCCGGAATTACCCAGATTGACGGCGATTTTGAAGCGACGGATGCAGTGCAATTGTGTGATGGTGATGGAAAAGAAATTGGGCGGGGAATTGTAAATTATAGTAGTATCGAACTCGATCGGATTCAAGGACATCGATCGACTGAAATTATCGATTTACTCGGCTACATCGGCGAAGAAACCGTCATCCATCGCGATAATTTAGTGTTGAGCTAGGAATTTCCCCTGCTAAATCGATTGACTAGCAACCCACCTAGATCCCCGACTTCTTCTCGAAGAAGTTGGGGATCTGTTATTACCAGCAGTTCAAAACATAAAAAATCGCGGAGCATCATGCCCCGCGATCGCATATTCTGTCGAAACAAGATATTTTAAATTAGATATAAGAGGATAAATAAAATAATCCAAATTACATCGACAAAGTGCCAATATATTTCGGCAGCTTCGACACCGAAATGATTATTCGTACCGTAATGCTCGGATTTGAGCGAACGCCATAAGACTGATAAAATCAACAGTACGCCGACTGTAACGTGCAAACCGTGGAAGCCAGTTAACACATAAAAAGTACTGGCAAATAAATTCGTTCGCAGTCCGAATTCTAAATGACTGTATTCATACAATTGCCCGCCGAGGAAAACAATCCCCATTAATGCTGTCAATCCAAACCACAATTGCAACCCTTTGACATCATTCTTTTTGATTGCAGTGTCGGCTTGATGGATGACTAAGCTACTCGAAATCAGGATAACGGTGTTCACCCCTGGCAGGAGTAATTCGAGCTTGGGCGTGCCTGCTGGGGGCCATTCCGGAGCCATCGCGCGGAATGCCATGTAAGCAATAAACAAGCCGAGGAAAATCATTCCCTCTGCTACTAAGAAGACAATTAACCCAAAAATCCGAAAGTCGGGATGTGCTTCGTGATGGCTCTTGTGGGTAGCACTTTCAATATTAATCTGCGTCTTGTCAGAAATAGATCCTTGCAAAAAAACTGGGGGATAGTATAGAAAATCCCCTCCTCTCCTGTCGGAGACGCTTCGCGAACGGAGCGAAAAGTGCGTTCTTGGGGCGCGAGCTTTGTGGGGGAAGCTTCCCCCACAAAGCTCGCTTGTTTCCCCTGTCTTGTCTCGCCTTTTTTGACGGGGAACCCGTCCAAAGGCGAGCCGCAAGTAAAGCACCTTTTCAAGAGAGACGGGGAGAGAAAACTTGGAACGTATTTCCAGCATTC
>NZ_JANPLS010000265.1:0-12918 GCF_031422475.1 Chamaesiphon sp. VAR_48_metabat_403 | reverse complement strand
GTCAGTGCCAATAGTAACAAAACCTTCGATAAAGGCTATTCGCTCATCTATAGTAACGACACCCTCCCAGGAATGAGCGGCGGGGTGGTATTAAATTCGGCAGGCGAACTAGTCGCCATTCATGGTAGAGGAGATCGGGAGAAAAGTTCTGATGGTAGCTTCAGTGGGGTAAAAACCGGATTCAATCTCGGCATCGCGATTAATCGGTTTGGCACGATCTCCAGTAGTCTGGGAGTAAATCTTCAAGGACAAGTCGCCGCCATTCCGCAATCTACTGCAATTAAAGCAGACGATTACTTTGTTTCAGCAGTTGAAAAAGACTATAAGGGAGACACCGAGGGAGCATTAGCTGACTACAATCGCGCTATCCAAATCAATCCTAATTATGCCAAAGCTTACTTCAATCGTGGGCAGTTGAAAGATGTTAAAGGAGATTATCAGGAAGCATTAGCTGATTACAATCGTGCCATCCAAATCGATCCTAATAATGCCGATTTTTACTATAGTCGTGGGAATGTGAAATATATCTCCTTCAACGACCCCAAGGGAGCATTAGCTGATTACAATCGCGCTATTCAAATCGATCCTAATAATGACATGGCTTACCTCAATCGCGGAAATGTGAGATCCGCCCTCAATGACCCCAAGGGAGCATTAGCTGACTACAACAGCCTTATCCAAATCGCGCCTAATTTTGCCTCTGCTTACATAAATCGTGGGCATTTGAAATATAGTGAGGGAGATTATCGGGGAGCATTAGCTGACTACAACCGTGTTATCCAAATCGCGCCGAATGATGACATGGGTTACTTCGGTCGCGGAAATGTGAGATCCGCCCTCAACGACCCCACAGGAGCATTAGCCGACTACAATCGCGCAGTGCAAATCTTTCCTGATTTTGCCGAGGCTTACATAAATCGTGGGTATTTGAAATCTGAAAAACTCAATGACACCAAGGGAGCATTAGCGGATTTCAACCGCGCTATCCAAATCGCGCCTAATTATGCCAAAGCTTACTTCAATCGCGGGAATTTTAAATACAGGTATTTAAACGATCGATCTGGTGGCATTACTGACATGCGGCAGGCAGCTAAATTAAGTAAACAGAAGGGTAATCAGTATATATACAGTTTGGCAATCGAGCAGTTAAGAAAATGGGGTGCGAGTGAGCTACCAGATCCCAACTTTACAAAGTAATTTGTCAAATTCAGGATTTAAAGGCAGAATTCCGCAATAATAGTTAGATCCAATAATAAAGAACCGACTTATTACCTAAGTCGGTTTTTAATTTACACTAACTGTAGATTTACATCTCCTAAATATCTAAATCCATCATGCCTAATTTCGGCCCATAGGTTTCGATAAATTCGCGACGTGGTGCTACACGATCGCCCATTAAAATAGTAAAAATCCGATCGGCTTCAGCAGCATCTTGAATCTCTACTCGTTTGAGCGTGCGAGTTTCCCGATCCATTGTGGTTTCCCACAACTGTTGGGGCATCATTTCTCCTAAACCTTTGAACCGCTGAATTGTATAATTTGCATTCGCTGGAAATTCAGCGATTTTCTGTTGTAATTCACGTTCGCTATAACAGTAATAGTGATTGCGTCCGCGCTCTAATTTATAAAGCGGCGGGCAAGCAATATAGATGTATCCTTCATCGATCAATGCGCGTTGATAGCGATAGAAGAACGTCAACAATAGCGTCCGAATGTGGGCACCATCTACGTCGGCATCTGTCATCAAACAAATTCGGTGATAACGCAGTTGTTCCGATTTAAAATCTTCACCCTTTACGCCCAAACCTAATGCAGTAATTAGAGCTTGAATTTCGGTGTTTTTGTAAATCTTAGAATCATCAGTTTTCTCAATGTTTAAAATCTTACCACGCAAAGGTAAAATTGCCTGGAAACGTCTGTCCCTGCCTTGTTTTGCCGACCCGCCCGCAGAATCTCCTTCCACGATGAAAATCTCAGATTCGCTGGGATCTTTAGAGCTACAATCTGCTAATTTACCAGGCAAAGTAGAAGATTCTAATACCGATTTCCGACGGACTAATTCTTTGGCACGTCTGGCTGCTTCAGCGGCGTTAAAAGCTTGAATTGCTTTGTCTAAAATAGAGTCGGCAATATTCGGACGAAACTCTAAATATTCAGTCAGAGCTTCAGAAACGATCGAATCGACAATTTTCCGAACTTCGGTATTACCTAATTTCGTTTTGGTCTGTCCTTCAAATTCCGGATTGGGAACTTTAACCGAAACAATCGCCGTTAAACCTTCGCGAATATTTTCACCACCTAAATTGGCATCACCTTCTTTAAGTTTATTCCGTTTGCGCGCGATCGAGTTCATGGTACGAGTCAATACCACTTTCAATCCATCTAAGTGCGTCCCACCATCGATAGTCCGAATATTATTGGCAAATCCCAAAATATTATCGGAATAAGCATCGACACACCACTGAAGCGCGACTTCGACCTGAACTTTATCTTGTTCTTGGCTGATGTAAATAATTTCTTCGTGTAGCGGCTGCTTGTTTTCGTTTAGATAAGCAACATATTCCCGAATCCCACCTTCATAATAGTAATTCTCGACCTTGGGTGTTTCGGTACCCAATAGCTCCAACCGATAATCGGTAAAGCTAATCCGAATCCCCGCATTGAGATAGGCTAGCTCTTTAAAGCGACTGGCTAAAGTTATATAATCAAACTCGACCGATTCTTTGAAAATTTCAGTATCCGGTAGAAATGTTACCGTCGTACCAGTCCGATTTTCTGGACTCGGCACAACTTCTAATCCAGTGACGGCAAAACCCTTCTCAAACCGCTGAGTATGGATTTTTTGATTCCGCCACACTTTTACTTCAACATGTGCCGAGAGCGCATTTACAACCGAAATCCCGACTCCATGCAAACCACCAGAGACGGTATAACCACCGTCACCAAATTTACCCCCAGCGTGGAGCACGGTTAATACTGTTTCAATCGTAGATTTCCCCGTCTGTGGGTTAATCCCAGCCGGAATTCCCCGTCCGTCATCGACGACTGTAACGGAACCATTGGCATTAATCGAAATATCAATATTTTTGCAATGACCAGCCAGTGCTTCATCGATCGAGTTGTCTGCAACCTCATATACTAAATGATGGAGTCCTTTTGGCCCTGTCGAACCGATATACATCCCCGGTCGGACGCGGACTGCTTCTAGTCCCTCCAGTACCCGAATGTTGTCGTCACCATAATCACTGGTCATAAACGATGCTCCAATAATGAGTCACAAGCGACCATTTTTTATGTTGATGATAGATCGCTCCAAAATTATAGCACAAATAGGCTATAGACGAATCTAGATAGTTTTGGGAATATTTTTGAGAGTGTGAAGATCGATGTTTATTTTTCTATTTCGACTCTAGTCGATCGATTACTAACCGCTACACCCCGCACACAAGTCGGCTGGACTCAGGCGAAGCCTCTGCGTAAGATTGGATCGAGACATCAGAAGATCGACAGATCTTCGATCGAAACAATTCAAAATAATCTCTTTTTTATCTCATCCTAACGGATGATTTTAGCTTGAAAATAATTAGCTAACATTAACATATAGAATAAGTAATTATTTCTATTACTATTTTCCTAGCGTCGTTAAAGCGATCGTGATGGTTAATTAAATAAATTCAATACACTGAATGGGGGTTATATCGCAGTGACCCATAACTGTTCGTCGAAGGAGAGCGACGGTAGACGAGTAGGCAGTGGATAAAATAGCTTCTAGAATATCATTTTAGTACCACAACTCACAGATCGATTGCCCAATTTAGTGTAAAGTTTTTGTCGCTTCCTTTACTTTGTTTCTACTAACGGGGAACTAAACTTCCCATCAGAGCGATCGAAGGTAGAAAATAATTGGGTGATTTTTTATCGCTGTCGTTCCGTACTGGTATGAGAGCTAAAATAATTTTTAACCAACTTCAATCGATGCGGCGCGGTACTTCGTGAGTCATCAGATCGTAAGCCATCCGGGTATTCGGAAAAATCGCGCGTGCGGCTTGTAATAAATCGTCCAAGCCGATCGGGTTTCCGGGTGCGTAACGGGGGCTAAAATGAGTGAGGATCAATTCTTTGGCTCCTGCGCCTAAAGCCACTTGAGCCGCCATTGTCGAGGTTGAGTGCAGCCTGTCGAATGCCATATCGGCATCTTGATGGGCGAATGTCGATTCATGAATTAACACATCGGCATCGGCGGCGAGTTCGATCGAATTTTCACAGAACACCGTATCGGTACAATAAACAAATTTGCGCCCGATTTCAGTTTCGCCACATAAATCTCTACCATTAATAACTCTGCCATCGGGTAAAGTGACTACTTCACCATTTTTTAATTTGCCATAAAGCGGCCCCGATGGAATGCCTAATTCTTTAGCTTTTTCTAAGTTAAATCGCCCCGGTCGATCGGTCTCGCTAACGCGGTAACCATAAGCGGGAACCTTGTGCTTGAGCGGAATACAAGTAACGGTAAAATCTGCTTCCTGGTAAACTATTCCCGGTTCGATCGTATGAACTTTAATCGGATAATTAAAGTGTGTATACGAATATTTTTGACACGCGCGGAGATATTCATCTAAACCTTTTGGCCCATAAATATCGATGCGATCGGGACTACCCGCCATTCCATACGTTGCCAATAATCCCATCAAGCCAAAAATATGATCGCCATGTAAATGCGTCACAAAAATGCGTCGAATCTGGCTAATTTTGACATCGCAACGCAATAATTGATGCTGAGTGGCTTCACCGCAATCGAATAACCACACTTCACCCCGCTGCGGGAGATTGAGGGCGATACTAGAAACATTGCGCGCCCTGGTAGGGACACCTGAAGATGTGCCGAGGAAGGTAATTTGCACTACTGCTATCTGTCGATCGGTACTGAATTCGGAAGACTGGTCTAAATAGCCAGAACAGTCTATATTTTACCGCGTCGATCGGCAACCGTACCAGAAATTTCGCTATATTTTACTACTCAATTTCGGATCGATAACTGGCAAATTTTCAACGATCTCCAGAATCAATCTTCTACAATTAAGGTGTACTCCGATCGGAGCTAAACTATGCAAGTATCTGTAACAGAAGCCGCAGCCCACCTGAATGAGCTAATCCAAGCTGCGCTCGATGGTGAAGAAGTAATTGTGCTTAACGGAGATCGTCCTGCAATTAAATTCACGCCCATCGGAAAAATCAGACCAGATCGTAAACCTGGTAGTGCCAAAGGGCTGATTTGGATATCAGATGATTTTGACGATCCGTTAGAAGAATTCAGTGTATTTTCGCTCTATCCAGTTCGATTAATGTGGGAATAGTGGATCGATGTCCAGATTGTTGAGTGTTGTTTGTATTAAGCTATAGGCAGATAGATCGAGCCGCATCTGGGAAATTCCGATCCGCAGCACTTCGCTAGCATATATGACCTTTAGTACAGAATTTGAATTACTTTTACGGGCGAGATCTCCCCTAATCTATATTCCCACCACCGAAGAAGAGCGCGTGGAAGGTGCGATCGCCAAAGTTGCCCAGCAGCAAGGCAATCGCCCGATTTATATCTGGGATTTTGTAGATGGTTATCAGGGTAATCCTAACGATAATGGCTATGGGAAACGGAACCCATTGCAAGCTCTCGAATTTGTCGATAAGCTCAGTCCCGATGTCTCTGGCATCTTTATCCTCCGCGATTATCACCGCTTTCTCGAAGATGTTTCCGTCGCGCGCAAACTCCGAAATCTGGCACGCAAACTCAAATCCGAACCCAAAAATATCGTCATTCTCTCGCCCCAGATTATCATCCCTAGCGATCTGAGCGAAGCGATCGTACTGTTAGAATTTCCGCTCCCGACGGCTACCGAAATTAAAGTCGAAATCGAGAGATTGACAAAAGCGACGGGAAACTATCTCAGCAGCCAACAATTAGACGATCTGATCCGGGCTTGTCAGGGCTTATCTACCGACAGAATTCGCCGCGTCTTAGCCCGTGCGATCGCCACCCACGGCGAGATTCGCCCCGATGATGTCGAATTGGTACTCGCCGAAAAACGCCAAACGATCCGCCAGACGCAAATTCTCGATTTTTACCCCGCCAAGGAACAGATTACCGATATCGGTGGATTAGATAACCTCAAAGAGTGGTTGCTGCGCCGTGGGGGTTCCTTTTCCGATCGCGCTCGTCAATATGGTCTTCCTTACCCTAGAGGGCTGTTGCTGGTCGGAATTCAGGGCACTGGTAAATCGCTCACGGCTAAAGCTATTTCTCACCACTGGTATTTACCGCTGTTACGGTTGGATGTCGGGCGACTTTTTGGCGGATTGGTAGGCGAGTCAGAATCTCGCACGCGGCAAATGATTCAACTCGCCGAAGCTCTGTCTCCCTGCGTATTATGGATCGATGAAATCGATAAGGCTTTTGCCGGGATCGATGGTAAAGGCGATGCAGGTACATCGAGTCGGGTATTTGGAACGTTTATCACTTGGCTGACTGAGAAAACTTCACCCGTTTTCGTCGTCGCCACGGCAAATAATATCGATTCCCTTCCGGCTGAAATGCTCCGCAAAGGCAGATTCGACGAAATATTTTTCGTCGGGTTACCAACTAGAGCGGAACGTCGCGCCATTTTCAACGTCCATCTTACCAAGCTCCGCCCCCATAACCTCGCCCAGTACGATCTCGATCGATTGGCCTACGAAACCCCCGATTTTTCAGGTGCCGAAATCGAACAGACATTAGTCGAAGCCATGCATATCGGCTTCAGTCAAAACCGCGATTTCACCACTGATGATATTCTAGAATCAGCCAGTCAAATGATTCCCCTCGCCGTCACTGCCCAAGCCCAAATTCAATTCCTCCAAGACTGGGCAAACTCTGGTAAAGCTAGATTAGCATCGAGACAGGCTAGGCTTTAGGTTTTAGGTTTTAGGTAGCATACGTCTCTTTCATCCCTAACCAAATAAAACCTCTTCTCTAACCCCTAAAGCCTAATACCCAATACCTAATACCTAACGTATGAACGTCGCTCTTAAATCGCTACAATTACTCATTGGCATTACGATCGGATTAATCGGATTGGTCGGCGTATTAGGTGGCGCGGGTTATTACTTTTTCATCACTCAAATGAGTACCCGTCCGCCTAAACCAGTTTTTGCAGAAGAGCGCGATGGGGGTAAATCGTTAGCTGCTAAACCCAAACCCAAATTACCTGTAGCAACTAAGTCACCAGCAGCCGCTAAAGATCCGCAAAACCCCGACCAGCTCCCGCCGGAAGCTTACGATGCTAAAGTTGTCTGGAAAGATGGACTATCGCTCAAGAAAGAACCCGTTTCTGGTGCCGAAAAAGTTGGAAGCGTGGCATTTAACGCGCCAGTGGCGATCGTCAAAACCAGCGATGATAAACAGTGGGTGTTGATTCGATCGCAAGCTGATAACGCTCAAGGCTGGGTAAAAGCAGGTAATATCGACAAAGCCAGAGCCGCCGCCACAGAAGCACCAGCGCAAGCGCAAGCCCCACAACCGAGAGCTAGAAACAGAAACAGAATCAGAAATAGAAATAGAAATAGAAATAGAACCCGCATTCAAACCAATACCGATGAAAATTAGGTATTGCTGAATTAGTGCGGATTTAGCCACATTACCGCAATGCTCGCGATCGAAAATCGAAAATTGAGACCGGATCTGATGCTGGTTTTTAAAAATAAAACTGCTGCAATCCGCATTCTGTCGTCAACATTAGCTTAGATTTCCATCATTTGCAGAGCATTTGCTCGTGCCGACGGCAGGCGATCGTCAACGCCAAGAGCGGTACTGGAATGGGTCTATAATTATTGATGAATATTTATATAAATTAATAAGCCTGTGGGACAATACGAACGTCTGGTACTGATGGCAGAAGACGAACTCACTCAGTACAGCAGTGATGCGCGCAAGATCGAGAAGTTACGCCGCAAGATTGGTTTGTCTGTAAATCTGGCAGAACAACGCGAAGTTAAAGCCGCACTAGAGCAAGAATTACCGACAGGTGGCATTGCCAAATTAGTCGAAACCCAACGCCAAACAGTTGCACTCCCATTTTGGGGAATTGCTGGATTGGGGTTATTATTTGGAATTTCGCTCAATCAGCCGCTAGATTTTATCGCCGCTGTCGGGGGTACGGCGGCGGCAATTACGATTCAAAAATGGGGCTGGAAGCTCTATGCTAAAAGAATCGTGTTAGATACGTTAATCGATATCGATACCAAAATTAGTGAAATTAAGCCAAAACCTTGAGTTAGGGAATAGGGAATAGGGAAAGTTGTTGGAATGGAGCATAAACCCTAGACAACAATCGAAAATTTGAGCTGAATTTAGGAGTAATTATTAATGAGCAAGATCCAGATTGGGATTATTGGTGGTAGCGGACTTTATCAGATGTCCGCCTTAAATAATGTGCGCGAGGTGGCTGTCGATACTCCGTTTGGCAAGCCTTCTGACAATCTTATCGTCGGTGAGTTAGAAGGGGTTGAAGTTGCTTTCTTGGCACGTCACGGACGCAATCATCATCTCACACCGACCGAAGTTCCGTATCGGGCAAATATTTATGCGATGAAACAAATCGGTGTTGAATATCTAATTTCGGCATCGGCTGTCGGCTCTTTACAGGCAGAAGTTAAACCGTTAGATTTGGTATTACCCGACCAATTTATCGATCGTACTAAAAGTCGCGCAAGTACGTTTTTTGGTGAAGGAATTGTCGGACATATTGCCTTTGGCGATCCAATTTGTCACAAGTTAGCGGGTGTTTTAGCAGATGCGATCGAATCCCTCAATCTACCCGATCTGAGCTTACATAAAGGTGGCATATATATCTGCATGGAAGGGCCAGCATTTTCGACTAAAGCCGAGTCTAATATGTATCGACAGCTCGGCGGGACGATTATTGGCATGACTAATTTACCAGAGGCAAAATTAGCAAGAGAGGCTGAAATTGCTTATGCCACCTTAGCTTTAGCTACCGATTACGATTGCTGGCATCCCGACCACGATAGCGTTACGGTAGAGATGATTATTGCTAATCTACATAAGAATGCGACTAATGCTCAACGGGTAATTCAAGAAACAGTCAAAAGATTGAGTACGAATTTATTTGTTTCGGATGCACATTCGGCTCTTAAATATGCAATTATTACGCCGATGGAAAAAGTGCCTGAAGCTACTAAGCAAAAACTAGAATTGTTATTGAAAAAATATATCTAGGCTTTAGGCTTTAGGCAAGATCCCCGACTTCTTTTAAGAAGTCGGGGATCTAAACTTATCGCCAATGTCTATTCATATGTCGATCGATTTACAGCTCAAACAGATTTACTTAGCGGCTGGCATAGTAGTTGCAGGTGTGGTAGTTGCAGGCGCAGTAGTTGTGGGTAAAGTTGTTGAAGGTATGGCGGTTGCCGGGACAGTTTTTGTCGCCGTGCCACTCTTTTTCTGAGGTGCTGTGGCACTCTTTTTAGATTTACATTTAGCGTGTTCTCTCACGGTTAATGTAGCAGGATCGATCGTTTCCGTACCGACAACTAGGGCTTTGTATTTGCCAGCACCATCAACTAGAGCTTCACCACAACCATTTGCAGCTACATCTTGACGTTTGACTGGCTTGTTTTTAGCATTAGTCCCTTTAATGGGATATTTTTGTTTAGCTGTTAAGCCTGTTACTACAACTTGGTCTTTGCTGGTTTTATAAACTTCCGCAGTCGCGATCGAAGTATAACTTAGCGTTAATAATGCCGCGATTGTAACTGTAGAGATCGAAAACTTGATGGACATATATTTTGTGCTTGTGATGTATTGAGTTAGTTGTGTGGTAGGTGCTGAGTATTAGTTGGTAATTGCCGTTTAGTTGTTCCCTTTCATCGCCCGAATTAATTCGGCGGCAACTTCTGGACGCGAAAATTCTGGCGGTGGTAATTCGCCTTGACGCAGTAAATCGCGGACTTTAGTTCCCGATAAATGTACGCGTTGTTCGGGAGTACTGGGACTAGTTTTGGTAGTTGCCATCGATTTGGTAACTTGACAATAGAAAGCGTGCTCGAACATCATTGGGGTGATGCCGAGTTCCCCTGGCTCGAATTCACTAAAAATATACTGTGCGTCGTAGGTGCCGTAGTAGTCGCCTACGCCCGCGTGGTCGCGTCCGACGATAAAATGGGTACAACCGTAATTTTTGCGAATTAGAGCGTGGAAGATGGCTTCGCGGGGGCCAGCATAGCGCATGGCGGCGGGGTTGATACCGAGAATTACCCGATCGCGAGGATAATAGTGTTCGAGGATAATTTCATAGCACCGCATCCGTACGTCGGCGGGGATATCATCTTCTTTCGTCGCGCCGACTAAGGGGTGTAAAAACAATCCATCGACGGTTTCCATCGCACATTTTTGGATATATTCATGGGCGCGGTGGATGGGGTTACGAGTCTGAAATCCGACGATTGTCTTCCAGCCTTTAGCTTGAAACTGGGCGCGAGCTGCGGCAGGATCGATTTGGTAGGTGGGGAATTGTGGATGTGCTTCACGTTCTAAAAGATAGATCGCACCTGCTAAATTAACATTACCCTGGTCGTAGACGACTTTGACACCAGGATGCTTTTCATCATCCGTGCGATAAACATTAATCGCTTCTTGCTGTTTGTCGTAGGTATATTTCTCAGTTAGTTCTAAAACGCCTACAAATCTACCCGTACTATTGTCTAGTCTGACGAGCGCGCCGATGGTTAATGGGGCGGCGACAGCTTCGGTAACTGATAATGTAATTGGAATCGACCACGGTAAACCATCTGCCAATCGCATCTTCGTGACGACAGGATGATAATCTGCTGCTGGCATAAACCCCTGAAGCGGACTAAATGCACCGATCGCAATCATGACTAAATCGGAATAGGCTCGTTCGTCTAATGCCACTCTGGGTAAGCTGTCGGCTTTACTCAGAAATTCGGCTTTTTGAGCGGGGGTGGCGATGCGATCTATTAATTTACCGCCGTGGGGTGTAATACCAGAACGCTGACTCAAGCTAACTTTCCTCGCAATTTTTGAGATATTTATTAACGTTTACTTTAGCAGCTTTGGGGAATTGGGGATAGGGGGGAGTAAGGAGTAAGGAGTAGAGAATAGGTACTAATAATTGTAGATACAGCTCTAGATCTCAATTTAGTGCGATCCCAACGGATCGAGCGGACGATCGTCAATCAGATCGTTAGCAACACCAGTCACTACCGAAGTTTGGATGGTTTTCACCACAGTCGTTCCTAAGACATGTCGATGCCGACTTTCAGCGCGGGATTCTGTTCCCATCTATCCCCAACGTGAGCATAAATCGCCGTCGTGCGCGGATCGGCATGACCGAGTAAATCTTGTACCTGTCGCAATGTCGCCCCATTCCGCAGGGCTAATGTCCCCGCTGTATGCCGTAAACTATGTGCCGAGAGCGTCCTCCCCTCCATATATTTAAGATTAGTCGCCTGAAGATATTTATCCACCACCTGGCGAATTCCCCGCCGCGATAACCGTTCCCCGCGACCATAATTACTCAGATTGATTAATAGCGGACTATCCACCATCCCATCAAATCCCTGCTCCCGCCGCGCGGTTAAATATGCTTCCATTATCTGCGCTAGTTGGGGAGTCAGCGGTACCACCCGCATGTGCCGCTTACTACTGACTTTGACCCCTACCCGCTCGCCCTGACGCACCACATCCCCAATATTGAGCCGATGCATCTCTACCGTGCGCGTTCCTTCGAGTGTCATCACGCCCAGCAATAATTTATCCCGCCAGATTTTCAAGGAACCGCCATCGGTGCTCGCTCCCACCGATTTGAGCAGTACCGTCGCTTCTTCCCGTTCGAGATAAGTAATTCTTGCCGCCGGATCGATCGATTCTGTGGGCGGTTTGACTCCCCAAGCGGGATTGCCCCCCATCAATCCATATTCTACCGCTGCGTCGTACAACCGACTTACTGCTGTCAATTTCACCGCGATCGTTTTCGGCTTATATCCCCGCTGCTGTGCCAACCACCACCGATAGATCTTAATCGTTTCCCGCGTTGCCTCTTGCGGATCGATCTGACTCTGGCGACACCACTCTAAATACTGTTTGACCTGCGTCCAGTATGTGACGATCGTATCTCCGCTGGCACCGCCGTTGGCAACATCAAATTGCAAAAAGTTGGTGAAGACGCTAATCAATGCATCGCAGTCAATTTCAACTGCTGCTGTGTGTTGCTCGGTGGTACTAACCATCTGCACAAAAAGTATCGATCTTCACCATTGTATGAAATATCTTCTCGATCTGTCACGTTCTGTAACAAAATAGCAAGTTCTTACGTTTACTTGGCTTCCGTCCGCTCTTCCCCCTCCCCGCCGCTCTCAATCCTCGAGCGATCTGCTCTTGCGATCTCCGACACATCCAATAATTCATCCCTTTTTTGCCGATCTCGATTAAATTAAAATGTTCTACTTGCACATTCATATTTTTTTCTAATATGTGTAGATGTTTTTAATATACGTTTTTAATTTAAATTAGAGTATTTTTTATTAAAATACACATTTTGCATTGAAAGCGTAGTCAAAACCACTTTCAATGACTCGACTACCTACGGCAAGACGCTAATGAGTTGTTGCTCGGAGCGAGATTAAACAACCCTACCTTGTAGGAATGGATTTAATTTGTGAGCCAGTCATCTTACCTATCAATGGGGGGAACGCTCTCAAGATGGGTAGAAATTAAATTGGGTGGGGGGGAAATCGAGGTACCAAAAAGGGTATTTAAAGGTACCTAGATTTCCCCCACAGCATGCCCAGATCCTCATAATTGGGTATTAGCTCTCGTCAGCTATCGGATGTAAGATGCCGAAT
>NZ_JANPLS010000264.1:0-13440 GCF_031422475.1 Chamaesiphon sp. VAR_48_metabat_403 | reverse complement strand
GAAAAATTCTTCGGCATCCCATTCATCTTCATCATCTACTTCTGCTGGTTCATCATCATCAAAGTCGATCTCCTTAGAGCTAATCAACCCGGATATTTGCAGGGTATAGTAAATTTTCTCAATATTTTTGCGCGTTTGTTTACCTAGCTTTTTACCGTTAAAAATTTCTGTAAATACACCATGAATTTTCTCATCTAGTTCTAACAGTTGTTGGAGAATCGGCGCGCTCCGTTGGGCTACTTCTACGCCAATCTCTCGAATTTTAGCGACTAAATTATTTAGCTCGGTGCGTTTTTTGGTAATTTGCTTGAGTAATTTCTCGTTATCCCGCTCTAAAAACTCTAGCCGAATCCGCAGATCGGAAAGTGCTAGCATATCGGAACTAGCAGCAACACCAGTGTTATTAACAGTCTGGCGAGTGGCTGTGGACTTAGCTGTTCGAGCCATAGTATGGATATGGTGGTTAGAGATCGCAACTGCACTATTCTAATCCAGTTATTCGATCTCGCGATCGCAGATCTCGATCTAATTTGGTTTGCAAGCATAATAGCAGCCAAACCCAGACCCATAACATCCCCAAAATGACGATAACAGATCCCCACCGATTGGCATCGATCGTCGATAGTAGCATTTGGCAAAATGTACCGGGAAATAGCCCAATCCACTCGCCGAGGTGTCTACCACGAGCATTTGTCTCCCAGATAAATACAGGTAAAATCAAAATAGTCACGAATCCAAACACCAACCAGCGGTAGTGCCGCACTCGCCCGAATTGCTTTAAATGCGCGATCGTACTCCAGATCCCGGTGCAGATGAGTAAAATAATTGAAGATAGCAGCCAAGTTGCCAAATTCGATCGGGTGATTGGGAATGAGAGCGAGACAGGAATGCTCCAAACCACAATTGCGATGCCGATATTGACCAAAGCTGCTAATATAGCTGGGCTGCGATCCTGCCATAACATCGGTTGCCACCGATCTGGCTTGAGCTGCTGCTCTTGCGCCCATTCTGTCATCGATCGAACACTCGGTAACATTAGCGCGATCGTCAGCAGCATCCAAAATAATAACAGGCTCCAAAATAGTGGCGGTAAATTGCCGTAGATACCATCGTAAGAGCCGCCACCACTATAAGCGTTCAAACTGGGATCGAAAGCCAGTCGATGAGCAAATTTGGTATCGCTGGGGCGATCTAAAAAGTCAGCACGATCGATAAGTTTGCGAACGACGCAAAATCCTAGTAAAAATAAATGATAAGTCAGCGTCCACAAATAACTTTGAGTGCGACTTAAAATCGGACTACTGGGCTGCTGATAGCTCCGTTCTAAGCCGCGATACAGCCAGTAGCTACCTAAAATCGTTAGTCCGCTGAGTATTAAAAATGTTGGGGGGTGGTTATCTAAGCCAATCCCGTACCATTGCAGTGTAGACCGATCGTATTTACCATACCAGCGCAAACAGATTGTCACCAAGACACTAGATAACACCAACGTCGAAATTGCTGACAAAATCGGCAGTGTATTCGATCTGAGCGTGACGATTGCGGCACTCAAATAACACATTACCGTCCACCCCACCATTGCCAAATCCCAAGCCAGTACTGTCAATATCGAAATCTGTGCGGCACGTACCGCATACAACTGAAGCGGTAAAGCGCAAATCGCAGCAAAATAAACCAGTACTGGTGCGCCTAAAAGTTTACCAACCAGTACTGTATCAGCTCTGCGGGGAACGAGCCGCAAAAAATCTAACGTGCCTAGCTCTCGCTCCTGACGAAAGCTACTCGCCACAAAATAAGCTCCCACAGTCGCCATCAGCACGAATATCAGTCCGCTACCCATTGCGACATGCGCCCACCATTCCTGCCAATCAATGAGGATGCCCTTGGCCTCGGCAGCACAGCCGGGAGTTAAAGTCTTTTGGCAGTATTGCTGGTAAACCCAACTATCGGCAACTCGATCGACTGGTAGTAAGCTCGATCGATAGGCTAGGAATGATGCCTGTAGTCCGATCGATAATAATCCAGTGACAATCAGATTCCGCCAATTCACGCGACTGGTTAATTCGCGTAAAAGCTGAGGATTCCAATTGCCGATCGTTTCAACAATCCATACCCACCCAGCTATATGCACCGAACTATAGAGATTTTTTGACATATATACACCCCGATCTAGTTGAATTTTTTTGGTGCTGGCGACTCTCCATTACAGAGACTCACAGGAACGATTTTTTACAACAGGGTTAATTTAACGATCTCCGTATTGTTAACGATCGCGATATTATGAATAGACATCTTGAAACCAAACTAATTTGTTAAAATAGATTCAGTCAAAGTACTGACGCTGAAATTCAAGAATTGGCCAATATTTCAGCGATTATGCACCTGACAGTGGCAGGATGTAAGTTATTAATCATAAGTTAGTAGTAACTTTCCGGAATTAGCTGTCGATCGATTGAATCGGATCGATACATGTTTGCAAATGTTCCCCAGTTAATAACTCGGCGAATTTATACCAAAAAATCTCAAATATAATATTATGTCTAAGAAAGGAATTGCGACCGCTGCATTACTAGTCGGAGCTGCTGGTGCTGGGTTCGCCGCTTATAAATACATCTATTCAGGTGAGAGCAATCCTAGCGATCTGGCTGGGGTGATTCCTGCCGATGCCATGATGGTAGCTTATGTCTCTAACGATACTGAGGCTTGGGCGAAGTTGCAAAAATTTGGGACTCCCGCCGCCCAAAAAATTATTACGGCGCAAGTAACCGAAGCCCAACAAAAGTTTCTGGCTCAAAGTAAAATGGACTTTGCCCAGGATATTCAGCCGTGGCTGGGTAATACCATGTTTGCCATTTTGCCAGCTAGCAGCGGCGGATCGGCGCAGCCTCGCGTCCTAATCGCGATCGGGATTAAAGACAAACTTAAAGCCCTAGATTTTGCTAATAAACTCAAAGCTCAAAGCAAAGAACCGACTAAAGAAATCGACTATAAAGGTGTCAAAATTACCGATTCTGGTAAAGGTAGTGGCGAAACTTTTAGTGCGATCGTTAACGATCGATTAGTTGTCTCACCCGAACAAAAGTCGCTAGAATTAGCGATCGATACCGCTCAGGGACAACCATCGCTGGCTAGTAAAGCGGGTAACGATTGGTTTAAAGCCGATACCCTCGGACTCAAACAACCGATTGCGGCTTTTTATATTCCTAATTACATTCAAACTGTCGAGCAACTATTTAAGTCTGGCAAACAACCGATGCCAATCGATGCCGCTACCCTCGAACAATTGAAAAAAATTCAATCCCTCGGCGGTGGAATTGCGATCGATGATGCCGGGATTAGGATGAAATTTGTTGCCAAAACCGATGGCACTACTTTACAGCTACCCGCTACAGCTAATAAAGCGATCGGCAGTTTCCCCTCGGATACCTTCGCCGTCGTCGGCGGTACGGGTTTGAGCCAAGTTTGGACGGAGATGAACAAAATCGCAGCGGCGCAACCAACAACTCAACAAGCATTTAACCAAATGCGCCAAAGCTTTACCCAATCGACTCAGCTCGATCTGGATAAAGATGTGATGAGCTGGATGGGTGGCGACTATACAATGGGAATGATGCCTGTAAGTACCGGGATTACCGCCGCTGCGGGCTTTGGCGGTGTGTTGACGATCGATAGTACCGATCGCGCCGTTACGGACAGTACGATGACCAAGCTGACCAATTTAGCCAAGGGTTCTGGATTGACTGTCGAACCCCGTCAAGTCGGTAGCGCGCAGGTGTTCGATATCAAGGCTCCCGCCGGACAGGGGACGCTGTTTAGCTATGGTTGGTTATCGGATAAATCGCTATCGATTGCCGTTGGCGATGGTTTGATGGATAAGATTGCCACTCGTTCTGGCGAATCGATCGAGCGTGCTGCTAATTTTACTACGGCAATGGGCGCGATGCCCAGTCAAAAACAAAGCTACGCCTATATCGATATCGAAAAGGTGTATGGGCTAGTTAATAGCAAAATGGGTGCGATGGCAGGCAAATCGATTCCCCCAGATGTGGAGGCGATAATTAGCTCCATTCAAGGATTGGGAATGAGTTCGGCGCAACCCGACAAAAATACCAGTCAGTTTGAAGCTCTATTGACACTCAAGCCGACTAATAAATAAAGTTCTTACACAAGCAGGTAGGGGCAATTCATGAATTGCCCCTACCTGCGCCCTACCGTGTGTATGCATCTTTAGAGACGATCCAAATTGGTGGAAATCACCCAACCCTTAAAAAGCCTACCGTGTATACACATCTCTGGAGAAAAGCAAAATTGGTGTGAATTCCCCTGTCTTGTCTTGCATAATCCCCCTTAAAAAGGGGGACTTTGACCCGATCTTAGCCCCCTTAAAAAGGGGGTTGGGGGGATTCAGATCTTGAAACGAAGTCCAATAGACTTGTGTATACACCGTAGCTTTAAAAAGGCAGGGGGATTTAGATCTAAAAACGAAGTCCGGCAGATTTGTGGATACAGGGTAGCCGCGCGCAACTTCCGAATCGCACTCATATCAACCCGTATTTCGCATTCCCGCCGCAATCCCATTAATGGTTAAGAGCGCGCCATCGAGGAGTTCTTTTTTGGAATAGCGGGAGTAGATCATCCCCGTACCACCATGTTGGCGCAACCGTTTGAGCAGTGAGGCTTGCAAAAATCCTAACGGGACGATGCTACCATTCCGCAGTTGGATCGATCGTTGGAGTTCGGGATTGTCATCCAAAAATTTCTCGTGTCCGGAAATCCGCAACACCATATCGCTGACGAGTCGATATTCTTGGGTAATTCGATCGAATAGCACCTCAAATTGCTCTTTGTATTCTGGTTGCGCGAGTTCGTTCATATAGTGACGTGCGATTTGCAAATCTACTTTAGAAATCGTCATTTCTACTTTAGAAATTGCCATCCGGAAAAATGGCCATTTACGATAGAAACCTTGCAACAGCTCGAAATTTTCGGTTGGCGATTCGGCGACAAATTCTTGCAGTGCCGCCCCAACACCGTACCAAGAAGGTAGTAAAAAGCGGCTCTGCGTCCAGCTAAATACCCAGGGAATGGCGCGCAAACTAGCAAGATCGCGTTTGCCACCGCGACGAGCGGGACGGGAGCTGATTTGCAGGTGACTGATTTCATCGATCGGGGTAACCTGATGGAAGAAATCGACTAAATCGGGACAATCGTAAATTAGGGCGCGATAATGTTGGCGCGATCGATCTGCGAGATCTTCCATCACTTCGTTCCACGGTTCGATATCATCGATGCCGCCAGACATCAGGCTGGTTTTAATTACCGCACTCGCCACCTGTTCGAGATTATAAAGTGCTAATTCGGGCAGCGAATATTTAGAAGCCAGAACTTCACCTTGTTCGGTAATCTTGATCCGCCCGTTAATACTCTGCCCTGGTTGGGCTAAAATCGCCTCGTGAGATGGGCCGCCGCCTCTACCAACGCTTCCCCCCCTGCCGTGGAAAATCCGCAGCTTCACGGCGAATTTCTCGGCGATCGATTGGAGGGCTTTTTGGGCTTTGTGAATTTCCCAGTTGCTACTCAGGAATCCGGCATCTTTATTGCTGTCGGAATAGCCCAGCATGACCTCTTGCAGATCGGGTACCAAACCGGGAATCGCATTCGCTGGAGTTGGCTTGTAGCCGCCTGTCAATGCCGATCGATAGAGCGGCAACTCGAATAGCGACTGCATAACCAGCGGTGCTTTTTTAAGATCCTCGACGGTTTCAAATAGGGGTACTACTTGCAAACTGGTAATCCCGGTTGCCGGGTCGTACAAGCCCGATTCTTTGGCTAGCAGCATGACTTCGAGAATGTCGCTGACATCCTTATTCATGCTAATGACGTAAGTTTGGCTGATTTCGGGGCCGAATTCTTGATGGAGTCGGCGCAGCATCCGAAAGGTTTCGATCGTCTCTACCGCTTTATCCGAGAATGGTAGTTCGCCGGGAATTAGGGGGCGGCGGGTTTTGAGTTCGGCAACCAGCCAAGCGACTCGATCGGCTTCAGATAGGTCGTGATAAGATCCGGGTAAGACTTGAAGATAATCGGTAATTTCGGCGATCGTATCAGCATGACGACCGCTTTCTTGACGGATATCTAGTTGGGCGAGATTGAACCCATATATTTCGACTTGACAAATTAGTGTTTCTAAGGCTTGACAAGTTATCCCGTTTTGCTGAATGCTCCGCCGGATTAGGTCTAGTTCTTTGAGGAAATCGGCACCAGAATGGTAGCAGGTGTGGGGGTTGAGGTCTGCTTTGGGCAGCTTTAAGCTATCCCATTTGGCAACTTGCCGCGATCGATCTAAAGTATTGGCAAGTCGTTCGATCGTATATGCCAATTTGAGTCGATATGGTTCTTGACGATACCGAATTGATAGCTCATCGTAGATTTCGGGAAAATGAGCTTTATCTTGTTCTAGAGATTCTAATAACTCTGGTAAGACATTACTCCAATGCAGCGACAGGCTGAGGGTATTTGTCAAGCCCCGCATCGATTTAATATACTTTTTCAGGACGATACCGCGCTGATAACATGCAGTTTGCCAGGTGATTGTCGGGGTAACCGCAGGATTGCCATCCCGATCCGAGCCTACCCACGATCCAAACCGACAAAACCGATTGCTGGGTGGATTGAGGTGGGGGAAAGACTGCTTGAGAGCTGTATTCAATCGTTGCGATAGCTGAGGAATCGCATCGAATAGTACTTCCTCAAAGTAGTGCAGGGTATAATCTACCTCATCTAACACCGTCGGTTTGAATTGATGTAATTCATCCGTCCGCCACCACAGCAAAATTTCTTCAAGCAATTGTCCTTCGAGTTCGACAACTTCCCACGATGACTGAATCCCCAATCGGGTTAAATCTTCCTCAGCACGATCGAGCTTTTCCAAAATTTGGGCGACTCGCCGTTGCTTATCTCGAATTGTATGGCGGACGATTTCGGTGGGGTGAGCGGTAAATACCAAACCAATATCTAGCTCGTCGAATAGTCGCTGAATGTGTTGAGGCGGCACTCCAGCGGCTTTAAGTAAAGGAAACAGCGCATTAAAAGTACCGCGATCTTTTTGAGGATCGCTAGAGGCTTGCCAGGTTTTTTCGAGCAACCCAGCACCCAACGGCGGAATGTTTTGGGCATGATGGCTGGTTTGAGTGCTGGCGGTAGTTGGTGCTGAATATTGAAGCGATAATTTCAGTGCTAATTTCTGTTCGCACTGTTCGTAGTGTTGCTCGACAATATTTATTAATTGAAAATACAGCGCAAATGCTCTCGCCGCACGAATCGCATCTTTAAGATCGAGTTTTTCGATCAGTTGGTGAACTTCCTGCGATAGGGGTTCTGACAGACTTCCATCCGACGAACACATCTCGCGCAGTTGGTTGAGAAGATTGACTAAATCTTGACCGCAAGCATCTCGGAGCACGCGCTCCCACAAGTCTTCAATTACTTTGAGCCGATGGTTTAGTAAGAGATTGGATGGGGAAGAAACCATGAATTCTGGTTCCGAGACGTGGGTTAGCGGGTGCATATGACATTTGCTCGCGATATGGACGTGGGGGTGAAAACAACCCAAGGTGACGCTGTTATCTTCAACCCAGCAGGCTGACGATCTCAAACGACCTCACGATGAAAAATTTTGCTTCTCTTGCGAGAGGCTTTGCCAACGCTTGGCTATTGCGATCGCAGACTAGGAGCGAGATCGATCGGTAATCGAAGTCGCTCCTAATTATATCAAAGATTTGGAAGCCATAGCATCGATCGGATCTTTACTAATATACATTTACTATCAGTCGTGTAAGGGCAAAGGATCGCTAGTGAGTATGTGCTTTTTTTATTTCCTTTCGCACCACTAGAGATTTTAAATCTGAGTCAAGTTCTCTGTTTAACTATGACTCCGATCGATTTCCTGGCGCATCGATGTCTTCATGGCGATCGCTAAAATGTAATACAGGCAAGCGATCGCCCCTAAATACCTCCTCACTGGCTACTCCCAATCGTTCGAGCAAGTCACCAGCAGCTTTAAAACCAACAATTGCACTCAACCAAGGAGTCGCAGTCAGGCTTACGAGCAGCGATGGTGAAACTAGAGAAATCCGCGATGCTGAAACTGGCGATCCTGACATAGCAGTCATCAACTCCAAATAAACTAATGCGAACAACTCCATTGCCTGTCTAGAGGCAGGTATGGAGGCTCAATCTTTTATCATCATAGTCGAGTTAACGAGTCTGTGCCTGTGCCGATCGATACGATCGGGAGCGGGGAGTAAGGAGTAAGGAGTAAGGAGTAAGGAGGGAAAGATATATATTTCGGGTGATTTTTGACTTTATCTACTAGATAGATAGCGTCAAAGTATTGCTGAGTCTAGATTTGTCGCGCTTAGATCGATGGCGATCTCTGGGCGATCGATCGCTCATCGGATGGATAGATTCGGTTAAATCGAAAAAAAACTTACAGGTATGTTAATTGTGATGGGTGGTTGAGGGTAATTTAAGTAGGAGAGTAATTGAATATTTAAACAATTCAGATCGTCTAGGGATCGAGGAGTCACCCAACCGTCTTCTAGGAACTTTCACCCCAGCTTCGCAGTGCATTGTCCCCCGTCTTCGCTACTTCTTCCTAGTGGCATGTTCCCGGCTATGAGTAACAAATTTATATGCTTAATCGATTAAAAAATCTATTCCCTCGACGAGGTAGTGGAGTGGCGATCGAACTTGGATCCGAACGGATCAATATTGCCCAACTCCAGAAAAAAGGTGCAGATCTCACGCTCAAAAAGCTCTGCTTTGCAGAAGTTCCTGAAGGAATTTTTGAAGAAGGGCGAATTATTAATCCCCAAGAGTTAGGTGACTTGATTCGGACGACTTTATCCGACAACAAGATCGATGCAACTCACGTTACCACGTCGGTACCGATGCGGGAATCTGTGATTAGATTAATTCCGCTACCAGCCGAATTAAACGATCGAGAAGTACGCGATTTGATTCTCAATCATGAGGCAGCATTATATCTCCCGTACCCGCGTGAAGAAGTCGATCTCGACTATCAAAAACTCGATTTGGTTACCGACGAAGACGGTTTAGATAAAGTCCAAGTGATGCTGGCAGCCACCCGCAAGGAAGTTACCGATAGTTATATCGAGACTTTCCAGTATGCTGGATTGGCAGTTAAAGTTCTCGAAATTAGCAGCTTTGCCGTCCTCCGCACGATTAAAGAACAACTGCGTCAATTCGCGCCTCAAGAAGCCGTCGTCTTGATCGATATCGAATTTGATTGTACCGAAATTGCGATCGTTGTTAATGGCATTCCCCAATTCAATCGTACCGTACCGATCGGGACTTTCCAACTCCAAGAAGCTCTCAGTAGCGCGATGAATCTGCCGCTGACTAGAAATTCTGACGCACTGCAAGATATCACCATCCCCGATGTCCCCGTCAGCAGCCTGAATAATCAGAGCGAAGCTATGACTAGTATCAATCCTGGTATGGCTGCCATGATGCGGATTCTGACCGAACTAGCCGATGAAGTTCGTCGTAGCATTGAATTTTACATGAGCCATAACGGTCAAGAACTCAAACTCGAACAACTGCTCTTAGCTGGCCCAGGCGGCGGCTTAGGACAGCTCGATCTGTTCTTCACCCAAAGATTGAGCATTCCCACCACTCAAGTCGATCCCATCGGCGGATTGGGGTTGGAACCAGAGATGGATATTCCCATCGGTCAACGACCTGGACTCGGTGTAGTCTTGGGCTTAGGTATGCGCGAGGTATAAATATATGTACACTATCGATATTAATTTACTGCGCGAACGCGCTGAATACCAGACAGGCGCACAAAGTGAGTTTATTAACAACACGACAATCGCGCCTACTGCTAAATATGGCAAAGCACCCCTGTTTGTGGGTGTTGGCATCGCCGCACTCAGCATGCTACTCACAGGTGGCTGTTATCTATTTTTAGGTCAACAGACTACCCAACTCGAAGCCAAACAAAAAGATCTCGACCAAAAATTGGGCAGTCTTAAAGCTCAAGATGCCACATTGGCACAACTCAACGGACAAATCGCCCAAGCTAACGAGCAAAACCAATCTTTGGCTGGCGTATTCAATCAGGTGCAACCTTGGTCTGCAATCCTTCAAGATCTGCGAGAAAGCATTCCCAAAGGCGTTCAGATTTCTAAGATCGTCCAGACTTCTGTCGCTGCGGCTCCAGCTCCAGCTCCAGCAACCGCAGCACCCGCAGCACCCAGTGGCGGTTTAGTTAACAAAATCTCTACCCCTCCCAATCCTGAAGCTAAACCGAGTGCAGCTCCAAGTGCTACACCAGCAACAACTACTACGGCAACGCCTTCAACTTCAGTAGGTAGTACGCCAGCGATCGTGGCAACACTTCCTGCTGATGTACCAACAACCAAGATCGAGATTACTGGAACGGCAAAATCTTTTGAGGAAGTTAATAACTTTATGTTGACTCTCAAGCAATCAGCTTTCTTCAGCTCTGATGAAACTCAATTAGTTAGTGCTAATTTGACACCTTCTACTTTAGTACCCGTTACTGTCGATAAAAATGGTGCTGCTGTTACTGCGGGAACGACAGGGTTGGGTAAATCGAAGACATTAGAGCTGCCAAAAGTGGTAACTTACCAAATTCAAACTTCGATCAAACGCGTTCCCGCAGCAGATTTAATCCGCGAATTAGAACGCAAAGGGGCAGTAGGATTGGTAACTAGACTTAGAAGCCTTCAACAACAGCAGGCGATTAAACCATGACATATAGTAGCGATTTAATAACTCCGCACGGAAGTCATCAACAACAGGCGATCGAACCATGACATATAGTAGCGATTTAATCGATAGCGATTTAGCAAGCAATACCTCTTTTCTAGCACCACCAGTTTACCCATCTATCTTTGGAATTACCTTTAGTCCGATCGTCAGCGGTATCTGTTTGGCGGTTGTGGGAGCTGGCATCTCTGGATATATATATGGCAGTTTTTTACAACCGCAATTGGCAAAAAACCAGGAGTTAGAGACTAAACTTGCTCAGACCAAAGAGCAGATCGAACTTAGAAAGGACAACAGCAAAAAAATTGCTGAAGCTCAAAAAAATCTCGATCGCGTTAATGCTCAACAACAAGTTATTACTGGATTATTTGCCAGTGATAAAAAGCTAGATACATTACTGCTCGATCTGAATAAATTAGTCAATATCCGTCAAGGAGAGTTGCAAAAATTCAAGCCAGAAATACTCGCTACTGGTAGCGGTAGTAGTGGTGCTGCTCCCATCATCGATAGTTCGCTAGGTGCAGCCTTAAATTACAAAATCAAGCGCAAAAGCGTAGAGGTTGAAGTTAGTGGTAATTTCGAGCAAGTTCAGTCGATCTTACGGACGATCGAAAGATTGGATCAATTGCTAGTTGTTAAAGATTTTAATGCGAATACAGAGACAGATAAGTTGAATCAGAAGATCTTAGTAGATGCTCAGGGCAGACTCATGCCTCGACCGGAACCTATTATCAAAACTACATTCAAAATCCAAGCTCTAATTCCGATGAATCCCGCAGAGCAAGCTGCTGCGGCTCCCCCACCAGTTGCGCCGAAAAAATAATCGCGGCGGCAGCATCCAGTTAACAGTTAAAGATCGAGCGACTTACATTCTCGATTTGTCTTAACTAACTGCTAACTAACAACATCAGATATACCCCGTAAACAAGTTCCTGGAGTAGGAGATTTAATAAAGTGAGCAAACGTAAACAGATTATTACCAGCATTTTCATGGGTAGCGCAGTTGCAGCACTATCTGTAACTAATGTCAATGCAGCGCAGCCCGCACCAGCGGACAAGCCAGATCCCAGCAACGATCTCGTCGCTCAAACGCCTCCAGCACCCCCAGCCCCAACACAACAGCCGCTGGTACCAAACCCTAAGGTCACGATCGATAACGCGCCAACCAGCCCCCGTGCCATCGCACCACCAGTCGGCGATATTAGCGTGTCCAATCTCGATGCGGCCATCCCCCAAATCAATTTAGATTCTACCGCTCGGATTAATATGGTACTCAAAAATACTCCCGCACGGGAAGTATTAGAGTCCTTAGCTCGATCGGCTAATCTCAACTTAGCCTACGCTGCTGACAATACCGCTAGTGCTGATGGTAAAGCCAAAACCGATGCAAACATTAGCATCAACCTTCGGAACGAGCCAGTCCAAAATGCGTTTAACTATGTTCTCCAACTCAGTGGCTTAGAAGCCAATCGGGTCGGTAATACCATTTTTGTCGGCACTCGCTTACCTGATTCTGTGCGGGAAACGATCGTTCGTTCCATGCGGATGAACCAAGTAACTTCGGCTGCTGCTGCCAACTTCCTCACCACTCAAGGTGCAGAAACGCAAATTGCTTTTACCAAAGTCGATCTCCAAACCGTTGGTACAGGAGCCTCCGCACGTACGGTAGAAACCAGAACCCCACAAATTTTGGCACTCAAAGCCAATGAAGGTAATGGTCCACTCTTGCTTAAAGGTCTAGCTGTCAGCACCGACGAACGACTCAACTCGGTGACTCTAATCGGTTCTCCCCGCAAGGTTGAGATGGCAACTAGCATGTTGACCAGATTAGACGCTCGCCGTCGTCAAGTTGCTCTCAACGTCAAAATCGTCGATGTCAACCTCTCAAATGCTAACTTCCAAAGCAACAGCCTATCTTTTAAAGTTGGCGATGGCTTCCTCTCTGTCGATAAAGGTGCCGCAGTCTATAACTATGGTGGTTACAATCCTCCTACCACCAGTCAGACATTAAATAGCCCGATTGTTGCGCCGATTGTCGGACTCAACTTACCCAATGGCGGTTCACCATTCCTCGATTATTCGCCTAATGCTAACTTAGGTAATCAAGATGGCAGTCAGCCTGGTACTGGCGGACTGATTGGTAACTCTCCACGTCCCAACTTCGGCACGGTCGCTAATCCCTATCAACCAGGTGTAACTGGATATACTCCAGAAGTCAGAACAGTAACACCAGGTGGATTCAACACCGGATCGACAGCCGTAGGCGACCCACTTACAGGTAATCTCGTTCAACCCGGTCAACCATTTGCGCCAACCATCAAAGTTACACCTGCTGTCGCAACATACGGATTGCCCACTAACTATCAAATTCCCTCTAAGTTCCTATCTACCCTCCAAGCGCAAATCATCAGCGGTAACGGTAAAATCTTGACCGATCCGACTTTGGTAGTGCAAGAAGGTCAAAAATCTACTGTCAATCTGACCCAAGATGTATTTGGTGGATTTAAAATCAACTCTGTGGCTGGAACTGGTGCGACTACTAGTACTAGAGAGCCAATTATCAAACAAGCTGGATTGACTCTAGAAATCTTGGTCAACCGGATCGATGATAATGGCTTT
>NZ_JANPLS010000263.1:0-4621 GCF_031422475.1 Chamaesiphon sp. VAR_48_metabat_403 | reverse complement strand
ATTTGCATCAGCGTTACTGAATTCCGAAACGGTTCGATGACAAGCGATTCACGTACAAACTGAGCCAATAGTCCTAGAGACTCCAGATGGCAAGGATCGATTTGTGGTTGAAAATAAATATCGACATAGCGCACCTCACTAGAGATCTTGTAAGATGATTGTACTGAGCCATAGGGTGACAATAACGAATCTAAAAAGTTTTTTGCAAAATCATCGTGGGGAAATTGACTCATTATGCGATAGCGATCGTGCTAACTAATTAGTTAATTTTATCATCAACTCGATCGCCACCAATGTGGGGATGAACCGATCGATCTTTTTGCTCCAACTACCTCGCTGCTCTAAAATCGGGTAGTTTCGACTTTCTAGCTCAAGAGCCAGACCTTTACAACCTCAGCAACTCTGTTGAATTAGTCAGTTCGATAATACTTTCGGGGAATAAAGTCACAAGAATAATGCAGATAGAGATCTCTATCTGCATCACGATCGCAATTGCTAAAAATCGGGGTGAAATCCGATCGTACCTGCTAGATTTAGTCGATCGAAAGGTTTGAGTTCGCACCAATATCTAGAATCGAAAGCCAGCACCGACGGCGATACCAGTAGTTTGACCGCGATCGGTACTTAAAGGGATAATTAGTGAAGCTTTTAATCGCAGACTATCGCTCAGATCTAAATCTGCGCCACCAACTAGACTAAAAGTAGTCACACTATTGCTACCAGTATTAACATCTACAGAACCACCCACAAAGGGGGTAATTAATAGGGTTGAATCGGTATTTACTAGTGGCAGATCGTAGGTGAGCGCGGTACCAAAATCAGTCCCGTTACTAGGAAAATAAATAAATGGACGTAGCGAGAGATTATCGCTAATTCCAAATTTAGAATCGACACCGATTGATGTTTGTCCGTTACCGAATAAAATCGATGGTCCTACCGAATTTTGCTGGCGAACTAATTGCGCGCTAGCTGGGGAAATGTGCCCCATCGTTGTCATGGAGGATAAAATAGTAACTAATGCAATAATATGTCTTTTCATCTGGAATTTTACGGCTATAGATGGAGCAAGAGTGGTTGATTTCGTGCGGAAGCAACTGCAACTTTTAGCGTTGAAGTTGGATCGATCTCTATATTGCTATTGTATCGAGCCAATTTGGGGCTGATATCCATCTATAGTTAGAGATCTTACTTATTTGAAGTATGACGAAAGTACCGATCGCGCCCTAGAATAGCTGCTGGTAACTGGAAGTATTAAAATCGATCGAATAGCTCCAATATGCGATATTTTTTTATCTAAAACAGCCTTGAATCGCATTTACCAAGGGTTGCCGATCGTCGTAAATGCTGCCCAATAATAAGGATGGGATAAATCTCGATCTTGCGACGACTGTAATTCCGATGGTAGGCTCCCCCGCGTGCGGCGGATCGAACTATTGCTTAACTTTAAATCTCCTTTGAGCATCGCGATTTGGGTACTGCGTAAGGCAGTAGATTTAAGCGGTGCTATTTTCAACTGCTGATAAAAATCCGACATTAGCACCAGCGTACCAACATCATCCACCGACCACAAGCTGGCTAATACTGCCTTCGCTCCAGACTGCACCGCTAACCCAGCAAACCCTAATTCGGCATTCGGCGTACCCAGTGCCGTCCGACAGGCACTCAGCACCAAAAGCTGTACCGCAGGCTTCTCTAACCCCAGCTCGCGAACTTGGTTTAATTGCAAGCGGCGATCCCAAAACTGAATGTAGGAATCCTTTACCGATTTGGCAGAAATATCGGCATGGGTGGCGAAATGTACGATGCCGTAAGCAGCCTGCGATCGAGCCTGTTGAAATTGCTTGAGTGTAAATGCCTCATTTAATAATACTCGTCCCGGCCAAGATCCTGATTGGGTAATTGTTGCCAATTCCACTGGCACCGCAGGTAAATTAGGATTATCGGTAAAAGTAGCAGCACCCATCGCTAATACTTGCAATCCAGGTAATGTCTTCGATCTGCGATCTAATAAGTTAAAGGCGGGAATAATCGCCAAGTTATAGCGTTCTACTAAAAATTGTTGCCCGTCGTGCAATGCAGCTAGTGGTAATCCCCGCAAACCTCCACCCAAGCAAAATAAAATCGTATCAATTTTTCTGGCTTTTAAATCGGCGGTGACGGGTTGAATTAACCAGCGATCGAGTTGTTGTGCTGGCGGTAAATATTCACCACTGGTAGTTTGCGAATTAACCAGCTTAATTCGCAGATTTTTAGCAGCTTCAGGAAGGGTTTTAGAGTTAGCATCTTTGACTATTTTATGGACGGGTGTGCCTTGGGCGGAGACTAAAATCAGATGTAAACCATCGGGGCGCGGCACGGCATAAAGTAAAGCTGACCTGGTTTTGGTGAATTTATCAATCTGTGCTAATTTTTGTTGGATTTCTGGTAATTCAAAATATTGCGATTTTAATTTACCTTCATAATAAGCTTCATATTGAAATTGCCAACCTAATTCTACTTGTCGAATTGCATCGACAAAGTTGTTTCGATCGAGCGATTTTTGTAAATTTTGCCCGTTTAAAGGCTGTGGCTTAGGTCGGGAATCGATCGCGACAATCTTTGTACTAAGGGTGGCTGAAGTGGCGGTTACCGATCGCTCTCCGATTGAGCTAGATGTGGCAATCGCCATCCAACAACAGGCGATCGCCAGAGTACGCTTAATGAATATTTTGAGTTTCATAATAATTTTAAACTTTGTTTTGATGAGTAATAAAGTTGTTAACAGGCTTTGTGGGAAAAATAGTGCCAAAATTATAGAATGGAAGGGCAGCTTATTCCCATTCAGATCTAGATCGATCTTCCGCCGATTGAAGCTGTTGCTGAAGATCTGACCAATTTATCGAAGTACTTACTGTATCTAGTAATAATTTTCCATCTTGTAAATACAGCAACCGATCGCTAAATTTGGCGGCTAGTTCTAATTGATGATTGATGACGATCGTGCCAATTTGTTGCGATTGAGTAATCTCATAGATCGTCTTTAATACTCGCTCGGCGGTGGTAAGATCTAAATTAGCGATCGGTTCGTCGAGTAGTAAAACTTGCGGTTGAGTAATGATGCCTCTGGCGATCGAGACAATTTGCTTTTGTCCTGCAGAAAGTTGTAATTCCGTCCGATCGAACCAATCGTTGGGAATCTCTAATCGATCGGTAATTGTCACGATCCGTTGTTTGATTTCTTCAGGATCTAACGCTCGTAAATGTAATGGGTAAGCTAGCGCATCGCGAACTTTCATTCCCAATAGTTTTGGTTCCTGAGCGACTAACATTACTCGCTGTCGTAAGGTCGTTGGGGGTATCGATCGATAGTTTTCACCATTTAGTAAGATCTGCCCATTTGTCGTCTCGCTGAGACGATTTATCAGCCGGAAGAGCGTACTTTTACCCGCGCCTGTAATCCCTGTCAAGGTAATCGATGCCCCCGCAGCTAGGCTCAAGGAAATATCCGTCAGCAACGGACGGGTAAAATTTGGTGGGGTATAATCGATCGATTCGAGTTGGAGTAGCAAGCTAGTTGTTAGTAATTGGACTACCAAATCGTGGTTAAATCGAGGACGAATCCATGTAAAATATCTTCGCCGCTAAGTTGAATTGGCTCTGCGAGTGTTTCGAGATCGCCATGCCGCACTCATCATATTTTGCCCCAACTCCGGTAAAAAATCTATTTATTATGCCGATGCCGATCCTGTAAATACTAACTCAGCAGGCCCAGTCATGTAAACGCGATTATCTTCGATCGACCATTCAATATACAAACAGCCGCCGGGTAATTCTACCGTACAATTACGATCGGATTTACCCGTCAAAACTCCCGCCACCACAGTCGCACAGGCACCCGTACCGCAGGCGAGGGTAATACCCGCGCCGCGTTCCCAGACGCGCATTCTTAAATAATCGGGGCGAATAACTTGGACGAATTCGGTATTAGTTCTTTGCGGAAAAACAGGGTGACACTCAAATTTTGGCCCGATAGTTGCCAGAGGAATTGCATTAGCATCTTCCACAAAAGTCATGCAGTGCGGATTGCCCATACTCACGCAGGTAACCGTCCAAGATTTGCCATCGACTTCTACCGATCGATCGACTACTTTATCATCTGGCGTACCTAAAGTAGTCGGAATTTCAGCAGCCAGCAAACGGGGTTCGCCCATATCTACCCGCACTTGTCCCTCAGGAAAAATTTCGGGGGTAATAATCCCCGCCAGAGTCTGAATTTTATAAGTAACCGCCAGATCGGTTTTACCTTCTAATGCAGCGATAAATTTTGCCATACACCGAATGCCATTCCCGCACATTTCTGGTTCCGAACCATCGGAATTAAAAATCCGCATTGTATAGTCGGTATCAGCCGTTCCTGGGAGCACAAAAATCACCCCATCCCCACCGATGCCAAAATGTCGATCGCACCACATCATAGCCTCATCTGGCTCGATTGCTGGAGTATCGCTATGACGATTATCGATTAGGATAAAATCGTTGCCTAAACCTTGATATTTGCTAAATGCGATCGACATAGGTTATGAGGATGGGGGAGAGGGGGAGATGGGAGACGGGGAGAGGGACAAACTCACGTTGGCGTTGG
>NZ_JANPLS010000262.1:0-5349 GCF_031422475.1 Chamaesiphon sp. VAR_48_metabat_403 | reverse complement strand
CGATCGCATTTACTCGCCTACGTTCAACCTCGATTAGTCTGGGAATGTACCCTAATGAAAATTTCATAAGATCGAATTATGAATATTATGCAGCCTGCTAAACTACCTTTTCTAGAATTCCTCGGCTGGCAAATTGCAGATGTTTACCGCTTGAATCAGCTAGAAATGCTTACTAGTTACGAACGTGGTTGGCGGTATCGCCATATTGCAAATCTTTCTGCCAGTGAGTTGGCATTTATCCAGCAACTCGCATTAAATCGTAAATCTTGGTTGTCTAGTGAATTTATGAATTTTGAGATCGATCGTCATCAATTAATTTATCGCATTTTAGCAGGTTTGAATTGTGAATTTTTGAGTGAATGTCGAGCTTATTTTGGTGGGGGCACATTAATATCATTAGATCTTGGCGAATATCGCACTAGTAACGATGTTGATTTCATTTGTGAGGTAGGATCTGATTATCGTAAGCTACGCAATACAATTAGCGATCGAACTCCTCAGATATTGTTACAGGACAACTCCGATTTAGAAATTGAGCGATTTACCGCAGACCAGTATGGGATTAGAATGGCGATTGTTGTGGACGATATTCCGATTAAGACCGAAATTATTGCCGAAGCAAGATTCGATTTAGAGCCACCCCGTCAACCGAGTTGGTCGCCAGTTGAATGTTTGAGTATTACTGATTGTTTTACTAGTAAATTGCTAGCTAATGCCGACAGATATACAGATCGTAGCGTTCATTCTCGCGATTTGATCGATCTAGCTTTTTTAAGGACAGAGCGACCTATTCCACCTTTAGCAATTGAAAAAGCGGAAGCAGCCTATCGAGTTATACCACCCTTATCTGCTGCGTTAACTAAGTTTCAACAAGATGTCGATCTGAGATTTCACTGTTATGAGAATTTGACAATTACTAAAGCTTTTCGTTCTAAATTAATTGATGGTATCGACTTATTGGCAGGCGATCTGGGCTTAGATAAAACCACTAGAAATATTAGTGAATCGGGTGATGAAATTTTTCCATTTATCTAAATATCTGACGATCTTGCAATTACTATTCTGATTCAGATCTCCGACTTTTTTGAGAAGTTGGAGATCTGCACCTCACCAGTAATCAAACTAACTTGCATCGGTATTATGAAAGCCAGCGAGGATGCCAACCAGAAATAGGTAATCGATCGGCAGTTACAGGCTCAGTAAGTTCGCGGATATTGGGTGGAATTGGTAACAGCCATAAAATACCATGACTGCTGCCTTGAATAATCTGATTGGTACTCTCACCAAGATCGATTTGGTCGAACATTACGGCTAATCCATCGGGCGATAAACTCATCTGAAGTCCTTGCTGGATCGGTAACAGAGTCATCGATAGTATTTTTTGAGTTTTAATATCGATCGCGGCTAAAAATGGTTCTTCTTGACTGTTATTATTCTTAGTCTTGAGTTCGGTTGCCAAGCAGTAAATAATAGTTTTATCTGGAGAAAACTTGGCATCCCAAATCGAGCCAGTCGTTTTAAATATTTGCTGTTCGATGCCTTGATTATCGACTGAAAATAATGACTTAGTGTAGTCGCTATTATATTCCACCATTGCAGCGGCAGTACCGTCGGCTGCAAAACTCAGCACGTTACCAAATTTGGGTAAAAAATCGAGATTGCTACCTTCTGTCGGTACGATCGGAAAAATCGATACGCCTTCGCCTACTGCTGCAGCAACTTGAGTACTATCGGGAGTAATGACAAAATCGCCACTCTGTTTTAATTTAGTCGGAGCGGTAGATTTATCTAGCGATACTACCCACAACGCAAAATCACTAGGATTCTTGCGACTGACACGTTGCACGACTACTTTATTACCATCGGCGGAGAAATCGAATTTGACGTTTTGATATTCCTGATTATCAAAAATTAATTCGACTTTACCAGCCGGGTTGCTAGGAAGATTGCGATCGCGGGGAGCAATTCCAGTCGTGACGCTGTAAACTTGTTGACTGGCAATAGCTGGTTGTCCGTTTTGGAGTGTCTTAGCATCAGTGGCTGTAAAAACGATGGTTTGACTAGCACTATCGACTTTAAAATCGGTAACGACTAAATTCTCAGGGGTAACTAGCTGCGGTTTTTGAGTTTTAAAATTGTAAATCACAATCCGACCGCGTTCGGCTTCGCCGCTGCTAATATAAGCAAACATCCGATCGGGTGTTTTAAATCTGCCCTGAAACGGCACGATCTCTTTACCACTATCCTTGCCAAGTGTCTCTCTTACGCCTTGTAAATCGATTCGATACGAATTTCCGTATGGAGCTGGATTTGTCAGCGTATAAGCCATTCTAGACCCCGCCCAGCTAATTTTCCCAGGTAGCGGCGGTTGAATTTGGAGCTGTTTGGCAACCGCATCGCGATCGATCGGACGATTGAATGTGAGGGTAAATGCGGTATCTTCGGCACTAATATTCCGATTTTGCCAATTAAAATCGCGGACTTGCGGCAATGTGCGATCGCCACTCCACAGTAATATCAGGGTAGCAATTGCTAATCCTGCCATGAAAATAATCGCCATGCGATCGAGCGGTTGTGTGGGTTTACTGGGGTTCACGGGGAGGAGGGAGAAGTAAGAAGTAAGAAGTAAGAAGTAATTACTTAAAACCTGGAACGCAGTTCTAAAGCCTAAAGCCTAAAGCCTAAAACCTAAAGCCTAAAGCCTAAAGCCTAAAGCCTAAAGCCTAAAGCCTAAAGCCTATTCCTGATAAGGATTTTTGGGTGCGGAGATGGGTTTGAGTTCGGTGGCTTCGATGACGAGGCGACGACTACCAGAGAAGGTTTCGACGATCGCTTTACCTTTGACTTGCAACCAGCTATCTTGAGGATAGGATTGACGATCGCCTGTGAATTTGACCGGAATTGATACGGGGTAAGCATCTGCGGCGCAGCAGGTGATCACGAATCTCGACAGCATCAGATGATTAGCGGGAAGCCCTTTAGGATAAAGTACGAACCCATTAATATTAGCTTTTTGACCTAAATAGGCATCGGGTTCGGGGTAATTATTTAGCGTGCGGACCCAATCTACCAGAGTTTTGGAATCCGATCGAATATTGGTGCGGAAGGATTGAGTTTTGCTGCGGGTAACGGTGACTGATTCGGCAGAAACTCCCCGTTGAATGGCGGCTTGACTGGTAAAAAGTTTAGGCGTAATAATCAATCCGGCGATCGCGGTACCCAATAGTAACATTGTGGTGAAGCCTTGCGGTAGTAGGCTGCTGTGCAGTTCGGCAGAGCTAGCAATGGTACCTCGATACAATCGCCAGCTTTGAAATAAGCCGATTGCCAGTAAACAGCCGCCTGTAATGGTAACGAGTAGATAATAACTCGGATGAATTAGGATATATAAAGTCCCATCGATCGCATATTTGAGTAATAAAATTCCCCATGCGGTAATTGCCGTAATATCTAACCACGACTTACGCAGACTGGAGCGAGTAGTTGGGTTATTAACTGACATGGAAGTTTACAAATAGGGTCAGTAAGAAGGTAAGCTGAGTCGCGATCGCAAATAAGTAAAAGATGGCTTTAGGCTTAAATATCGATAGCATTAAACCGATACTTTTAAGATCGAACATCGGCCCAAACACGAGGAATGCGAGTAGCGAACCGCTCGTAAATGTGGCTGCAAATGAGAGTGCGAAAAAAGAATCGACAGTCGAACAAATTGAAATCGAGCCAGCTAAAATCATCATTACGATAATTGAAATAATCGGCCCCGATCCCAGGCTGACAATCAGTTCGCGTGGCGTGAGCGTCTGAATTGCCGCCGCTACCGCACTGCCCAAAATTAAAACTCCGCCTAATTCTCGCAGTTCTTGGACGATATTATCTATTACTAAATTAACATTAGCTCGCCACGATCGTTTAGGCTGCTGGATCGGGATTTGAGTCATGCGTTTTGTCGCCGTTCCCGCACCACCTAACATAAAATCGCCCCCATCGAGGAGGCTGACACTATTATTAAGTTTTGGTTCGGCGCGAATCGTCCCTAAAGCGATCGCAGGTTGTAAAATAGCTTTAACATCGGTTTGGACGCTAAAAATACAACCGACGATCGTTGCAATAATTAACGAAAATAACACTCGCAACACCACAATTTCTGGTCGATCGTGAAATGCAATCCAAGTAGACCATATTACGATCGGATTGACTGTCGGCGCGGCAATTAAAAAGCCAATCGCCACGGGTAGCGGGACTCCCTGCATAATCAATCTGCGCGCTACAGGCACATTTCCACACTCGCAAACGGGAAACAAAAACCCGATACAACTACCTGTAAATGCCCCCAATACGGGGTTTTTGGGCACATGAGCCAGCAACCATCGCTCGTCAATGCAAATCAACAAAATACTCGATAGCATCACTCCCAGCAGTAGAAACGGAATTGCCTCTACCAGCAAGCTCAAAAAGAGCGTAAATGCATTGTTAAGCTGTTCCATCTCGATCGTTAGTTCTTTGTGGTTGTTGTTGGCGATCGGCTCTAGAATGTTCCCATCCAATCTTTGTAACTGGTAGGGGCAATTCATGAATTGCCCCTACTTAAAGGTCTACGGTGGATAGACTTCGTTTCGAGATCCAAATCCCCCAACCCCCTTGGAAAGGGGGCTTTGAAAGTCACCCTTTTTAAGGGGGTTGGGGGGATTCAAGCCAGCTTCGCTTATTTCTAGAGTGTGTGCAGAATTGACTCATAGATCTGAGCTAATCCTCTTCCGGCTCTGCTTCCGAGTTAGGTAGATATAATTCCAACAATCCAGGTGGGGGGAGAATTTCGATCCGCCGATTGGCAAGATCGACAACCGGGACGATAACTGTCACAAATGGAATCATCGCCTCCGCCAATTTACCATCGCCAGTGGGAACATTTACTACCAAAATCTCATGCCCAGCGGTAAAAATATCTGCAACTACGCCAACTTCTAAACCGCTCACCTGATGAAACACCGACAAACCGATCAAATCCTGACTGTGATATTCTCCTGGTAACAGTTTCGGTCGATCGGTAGTTGGTAATAATAGCATTTGTCCCCGCAATTTTTCCGCCTGAGATCGATCTGCAATCCCATCTAATTTGACTACATACAAGTTTTTACCAGGGATTTGGTACCCCTTTTGCAATTGAATCGATCTCGGCTGGAGATCTTGACTGCCCCACAACCACCGTTCCCCCGCGCGCTCGAATCGTTCGGGAAAATCTGAGTTAGGATGAACCTTTACTTCCCCTTTAATGCCCTGTGCGCCGACGATCGCACCAATTTCCATCCAACCATCGGGCGGTACTAATTGAGCCTGTCTGGGGGCAATCTG
>NZ_JANPLS010000261.1:0-4441 GCF_031422475.1 Chamaesiphon sp. VAR_48_metabat_403 | reverse complement strand
TTTAAGAATTGATTGGTTAATGACTCGCGTAGATCGAGATAAGAGCTACCTTGTAATTCAGTTCGGTCGGAAGGATAGCTCAACACTATTTCTGCCGAACTAAGCAACTGCTCTAAATTCAGATAAACTGTCTGCAATAGATTATCATTAGGTCGTTTATTATATTCTTTTTTGAGATTTCTAATCAATGTATGCATTTTGTCGCTGAAGGTTTGACCAGCAGCCAAAACTGATTTTCCACCAATAGGTACCATGAGAAAGTGGTCGTGTCCGATTTGACCAGAGCCAACAATCCTAGTCATGATTGAGGTTTTTAAAATTACTAAAATGTTTAGTAAACTCAGAACACTTTCTTGTAAAGTTAGCTTTGGCTCATCATTATAATAAATTGCTTGTTCGGACAGATAGAAAATCAACTGTTTATCTTCTCCATCTATTTTTATATCTCCGCGACCTCTGTAAATCACCTGAATGACTTCCATTAAGTTTTTCTCAATTTCAAATCGAGGGATATCAACTAAAATGTGTTTGGCTTGGGGAAAAGATAATCCTCTACTGGCAGAAGCCGTCATAAAAACTACTTTAACCGAATCTTTATATTGATAAATATTCAGCTTATCTTGTTCGGAGAGACTAGCATGAATTTCCAAGTAATCTTGATATTTATCAAATCTATTTTTGTTCTGCTTGATACTTTCAATTAAAGTGGCTAGCCTACTTTTATCTTGAACATAAACTATAATTTGAGAAGATTGAAGAGACAATAATTCGATTACATCCTCGGCAATCCGGTCTTGAACTTTATTGGTCAGGTCTGATTTCTTCGTTGAATAAGCCTTATCATTAAATTTTCTCTTTTCGATGAAGACACGATATTTTATTTCCAAACTTTTAGCTGGATAGGAATTAGCATTGATAATAATAGATGGTAATCCCTTGAAAGTGAATGACTTGTAAGATAATGGTAGAGGATATTTATTTACTTTTCTGAAAAATATTTTATTTGGTTCTGGGGTTGTTTCAGATAGATGTTGAGTAATGACCTGTGGATCGACAATTGAAGCATCAGCAACGATAATTTTAGTATTGAAACCAGAATTAGTGTTGGTTAAACCATACTTTTTCAATAGGTTACTGACTCCGTTTAAGAAATCAACTCCACTTTCATCGCCAGTGATTTCATCGAGCATAATAAATACATGCTCGATCCTACCCGCTAGTTCGGCTCGTTTTTTCTCGATTACTTTTCCCGCTTTTTCGTTGTAGATATCTTTAAATATTTTCTCAAGATGAACTAATGTGTCCCGTCCATTGTGAGTCTTCTTGAGGGACTGAATTGAAGCAGTGGCAACGATATTATTTGATATTTGGCGATTAATGACTGTGTGAATGGCTTCAGAAATACTATCTAGGACACCCCGATTTCTTTGCCCAATGTCTTCAATTCGGTCTTCTGTTATTCTTTTGAGACTATTTAAGGATGCTGTTGGAGAAGTTAATTCACTACGTCGATCGATAAAATGAACTGACTGTTCTTGAAAATTTCCATTACGGAGGTTGGATAAATAATTAACCGTACATTGCCCACCATGATTTTTTATTAGATTTGCATTAGTGTCGAGCGTGATAATTCTGTCATCACCCAGTAGTTTTGTGCTAGGAATTGTCAATTTTTCAATAATATCTAAGTTAACCTGATTGCGAGGGCTAACATAAAAGAATAAAAATCCTTCAGCTAAACAATCTTGACTTTTGAGAAACTCTGTAATTGCGGTTGTCTTACCAATTCCTGGATTTCCAGTTAAAAACACATAGGTAGCATCCGAGCCTAATGCTTTTTTAATTAATTCGGCATGAGCATCTCTGAGATTTAAATTAGAGTCTAGTTGTAGTTCTGTGGCAATTGCTGGAGGAATAATATCTATTGAATTCTGAAAGTCTTCGATCTTCTCTTGCAGTGTAATCTCGCTAATCCCATCAGCAGAAATATCTAACAATCCATCGATAAATTCTCGACCTCCCTGATGGAAGCTTTTAACAGCCCTTCGTTTAATGATGTTTAAAATTTCTTGACGTGATTCTGGGATACTTAAATCCGCTCTCTCATTTTTATAGATTTTATAGCAAGTTTCCAAAGTATGTAAATTTTCCCGATTGAGAGACATCGAGCTAATCCCACGATCGCTGTAACCAATAACATTAACAGTCAGTGGAACTTCACTAGATATTATCTCTTGTTCTGTGATGAATTTGAGGAAACTATGAGCATAGCTTCCTGCTTGAATCATTTTAACGCTTTCTTTATCTTTTCTTTTGAATGCGGTGTAATAACGCGCTAAACTCTCAGATATATCGAAACTTGAATTCTTGGTATCTAAACTTAAATTAGCGAAAACACTTTTAGATTTTAGATAACTAATTTCACTTAGCAAAAGGCTACGGAGAACCTCAACATTCTCTACATCTACCAAGTCTCGAATCGACTTGATTGAAAAAATAGAATAGTCTATACACAGAAGCTTCAATTCTTTGGGGGAACGAATCAAAATTAGAGTATCTGCACGGAGAAATTCACCTTTACTTGTATATTTTTGATAATCTATATTTGGCTTATTAAACTGAGAGAGTAATTCTATAAATCCTGCTTGTTCACCTTTAGGATAAGTTCCGATACTATTATCATCAGCAAAACTACACTGATAGTAGAGTATTTCTGTGCGTTTAAGATGATGTTTACTCCAACCAGTAGCTTCAAAATACTCACCAAGAAAATTCAATCCAGCTAGGAAGCCTTTTTGGAAGAAAAATGTACTCCACTTCTCAACGATTTGTCTATGTTGTTGGCTAATTACTTTTTCCTTGTCAGCCAATCGTCTGAGCATTTTGGAAAAACTCACCTGCTGCAAATCTTGACGATATAAGCTGCCAAAGTTATGAGCGATCTGATTTTGCTCGATATAGGCAAGTATTCCCACATTGAAACCGACTTCAAACAGCCGACCTAAATCCTGTCCTAACTCTGACATTCTTCTACATCCTCGCTTTCCGGTTGGACATTCAAAGCTCTTCTGACTTCAGTTAAAAATGACAACAAATTAAATTTAACTCCACTTTTCATGTGCGTGAATATCGATCTACATCCAACCGAATCATCGCCAATAATATTTTGATAAGGATTAAGTTTAAGATTGACTTTTTTACTAGGTGATTCGTAACGAGAGAAGTGGAATAGAGTTAGATACTGCAAGATGTCTCGCTTGAGATCGCCATCATCAATTAGACCTAAATGAATATCCTTATCGTCGAGGATATTATCATAAACATTTAATAAAGTCGAATAAGACATGACTCCATTATAATAACGTTCTCCACCAGGGACAGTTATGCCATTAAACAAATTAAAAAATACCACCGACTTTTTGCTGGGGTCTTTAACTATCTCTGTGAGTTCTGCTATATCTTGAATATAAAGGGAGTCAATCTCAGGTTTGCCTATTTTAAGGACAGAGTATCGATCGAAAAAAACTGGATAAATCTTCATGTCTTCTTTGTTACCTCTGACCGATTTTACCAGCTCCTTAGACATAAAGAATAACTCTTTGTCTTGCTCAGTATTAATCATATTTAAAGTACTAGAGTATGGAGACTTAGCAATATACAAAAAGTGTCTATACCCGTGTTGATAAAGTAGATTAAATTTATCGAGCAAACAATCTGGATGACTGTAGATATCTTGACTTCCATAATTACCAGAAAAAGTACCATAGCTTTGTAGTCTAATACTATTATCTTTTTCTTGGTGTTGGATGGCGATCGCTTCTCCCATTAAGTTAGTAATTTTGTAGTCTCCCTTTTTACTTCGGTCGCTTTCTCGACTAGAGACGATGACAATCGCCAACTTCTCTATTTTCCTAGCTTCGACAGGATCGTCGAATTTAAACTTCTTAGGTAAAATACAGTATAGAGAACTCAATCCATTCTTGATTTTAAAAGAGGAGGTATTTCCAATTTTAAATCCTTGAGAATTAGAACGATTCTTTTCATTGAGAAGATGGGACAAAACTAAAAACAGAGAGCGTATAAACTCCTCTTCAGGAGAGGGGTTATCCTTGCCCGTCAAATGAAGTCTTAATATAGGAATAAATATTCCTTTTTTGCTCGATTCAAATAAAATTTGAAGTGAAATATATGCCAGTAGAGCAAAAGTAATTTTATAGGTAAAGGCTTCAGGAGATTCTATATTCTTGAAATGATTATTCAACAATCGCTCGCGATTATATAAAAACCCCAAAATATTGTATTTCCCTAGATTATCTCCTTCATAAATCGCACTGCATTTTTGATTTTCTGGAGACACAACAATAGGAATAGTAGAAATGCTACTTACGTCATCATACTCCATACTAAAAGTTTGGCTGTCTTTAGTAGCAAAGTATTGGAT
>NZ_JANPLS010000260.1:0-10023 GCF_031422475.1 Chamaesiphon sp. VAR_48_metabat_403 | reverse complement strand
CCCCCCCTCTCCCAGTCTCCCAGTCCCCCCCTCCCCCCGTCTCCCCTCTCAAAGATTTTTACAGCGATTTGGTTTCTTATGAGTTAGATCTGGGAATACTAACTAAGTAACGATCGAAAACTAGCTTTGGCACCAGCCGCCGATGGAACAGCAGGAATATGATGCGATCGAGATCGCACGCAAAGCGATCGAACGTTGTCTAATATAGCAATTAAGTACCTCTGTGTAAATTATTTACAGAATTTTTTCATAGGCTAGATCGATCGTTTTCTATCGACAGACTATTATTTTAAAATATCCAATGTAGATAATAATTATACAATTGCTTTTATGAAAAATCTTCAGCAAGATTGACGGAAAAAACAATGATTGAAAGTGGCGAAAAATTAGCGGGGATCAGCTTTAAGGATTTAATAATTCAGCTCAAGAATATTAAATCTCAATCTTTTAGTGGTAACTTAGTTATCAAGGTAGATAAGCATCCAAATTGGATTTTCTCCTTTAGACTGGGACGTTTTGGCTGGGTTGATGGTGGAATCGAACCGATCGGTTGTTGGCAGAGAAATCTCAACTTAGCTAACCTCAATTTACCACCTGAAAAATTGGCAGAAGTTAATAATCCGCACAAAACAGTATTAGATTCCAATATATTAGCAGGACTATTAGTTGAAGAAGCAATCGATCGGCAGCAATGTGCCGAACTGGTGGGGAGAATGGCAATCGAAAGTTTATTCGATGTGATTCAATTTAGCCAGCACAGCGGTAATCGGTTATCGTATCAACTGACGCAGACGGGAGCGGGTAATACTCAATTAAATTTAGTATTGCCTTTACTCGAAATCGAACCGATTTTAACTAGAGCGATTCAAACATGGCAAGAATGGTCTAATGTCGGGCTAGCGGCTTACGCGCCCAGTTTGTTTGCATTGGTATCTGCATCGTTAGATCTAAACCAATTAGCTGGCAATCCCGACTTACATCATACTGTGTTGGCGATCGATGGCAATCGATCTCTGCGGAGTTTGGCTGCGAATAGTCGGCAATCTGTTATTAATTTTACTAGCACTTTATTACCGTTACTAAGATCGGGATTTATAAATTTATCTTCTCAGCCTAAGTCGAGAATTAGTCGATCGAATAATTCAGACGTTAGCAGTCAATTGAGTGCAGAAAACAGCAGTCAATTAAGTAGCGAAATTAGCAGCCAGCTAAGTACTGGGACGCTCGAACGACCGATCGATCGATTGACACAATCGCCAATTGCGATCGCCACGCCCAAATCTGGCGAAGCTAAGGATTCATTAATTGCTTGTATCGACGATAGTATCTTAATCTATCAGTCTTTAGAACGGATTTTAACTGAAAACCACTATCGTTGTTATGGCGTTCAAGATCCGCTCAAAATTATGCCGAGCTTAATTAGAAATAAGCCTGACTTTATTTTCCTAGATTTATTAATGCCAATTACTAATGGCTATGAAGTCTGCGAACAAATTCGCAAAACTCCTAGTCTGAAACATATCCCAGTAATTATTTTGACTGGTAAAGATGGCTTAATCGATCGAATGCGATCGAAAATGGTGGGAGCGACGGGTTTTCTGGGTAAACCCGTCGAGGCGGAAGCTGTGTTGAAAATGATCGATAAATATCTTGTTGTAGATGGTAATTAATTATGAAAATTAGACTGCAAACAAATCCGAAAGACTCCCAGTTTAAAACATATCCCAGTAATTATTTTGACTGGTAAAGATGGCTTAATCGATCGAATGCGATCGAAAATGGTGGGAGCGACGGGTTTACCCAGAAAACCCGTCGAGGCGGAAGCTGTGTTGAAAACGATCGATAAATATCTTGTTGTAGGTGGTAATTAATTATGAGTCAAATTTTAATCGTTGAAGATAGTAAGTTAGAAGCAGACAGACTTAAAAAGTGTCTGGAAGGGCAAGGATTTTCGATTTTAGTAGTTACTAGTGGAGAGGAAGCCGAAATTAGACTCAAAACTTTCAAGCCAAACTTGATCGTGTTGGATGTAATTTTACCTGGCGAAAGTGGCTTTGAGTTATGTCGCAAGCTGAAAACTGAACCATCGACTCAAAATATCCCGATCGTGATTTATTCTACTAAAGATAAACAGATCGACAGGACTTGGGGCGATATGAGCGGTGCTGATGCTTATTTAAGTAAAACAGTAGATGAGCCGACATTATTACAAACAGTAAATCGGTTAATTGGTTGAGCTAAATCTGTGAATTATAAATAATGAGTTGTCAGTTATGAGTAAAATTATTAATCAGATGCCACCTTCGTTCAGTCAGAAATTAGTAACTCATAAACCATCACTTCAGGAAGATAATCGCCGATTTCTCGGCTTTACGATCGGCGATAGTTTGAATGCGTTAATTCCATTAATGGATTTACGGGCGACCATCAAAATTTCATTGGCGGAAATCTTACCAGTTCCCAAAATGAATGAGTCGTTGTTGGGCATTATTAATTATGGTGGTAAGGCAACTTGGGTACTAGATCTGGCTCACTTAATGGGTGGATCTGGCTATTTAAGTAAGTCTCAGCTCACTACTGGTATGGGAATGCTATTTCAAATTCAAAATGAAACGGTTGCATTATTAATCGATCGTGTCGGCACGATCGAAACTTACGATCTTCAACAATGTTTGCCAATCGGCGAAGCAATGTTTGCCGATCGAATGCGGTCGTTTTTGTCGGGCTATTTTATCGATGCCGAGCAACAATCGCGGGTCGTCATCGATATTAAACAGGTAATTCATACCATTATCTAGATCTAAAAAACATTACTATCGATCGATAATTTAACTTGAGCACGATCTTATAGTCAAGAGCTAGTAATTAGTAAATAAAAATATTACCAATGTTCAAAAATCTATTTAGTTCTGCGGATGACCGCTCCACCAAAGCTACAGATCCGATCGATCCTGTCAACCTCTCTACACAACAAAATATGTCTAATTCAGATCGCGCTACCATGACTAGTAATACTGCCAAACAACAATTATTGTCCCTGCTCCAAGAGACTCAAACTAAACTCGAAAACTCGAATAGTCCCAACTCCGACTCACTTCGCCAAAACATCCGCAAAGCGAGAGAATTAGCCGGATTTTTAACCGTACCCGGCACTAATCCCCAACCGACTGCTATGTCTGCACCTGCGGGGATCGATGCCGAAAAAGCTCATCAAATTGCGATTAAGATCAGACAATCGACATCACCCTTGGCGGCATTCACGAGTGCAGTTGCCGATATCAAAGCATTGCTAAATGCCGATCGCGTGCTGATTTATCAATTGACTGGGGCTAGCACGGGTAAAGTCATCGCTGAAGCCGTCCAACTTGGTTTGACACCAACGCTAAATACCGAAATTCCCCAGATTGGTTTTGGCTTCGAGCAGCTTACCGACGATCGATCTGGGCGGGCGATTGCCTTAATTAATAGCGAAACTAGCCCTTACCAACAACAAATTTTAGAACAATATCAAGTGCAGGCAACTGTCACTTTGCCGATTCTAATTAATGGTTATTCAGCGGCAACTAATACCTTCAGCTTGGGTCGAGTTTGGGGTTTATTGGTAGTTCACCAATGCGATCGACCCCGCCAATGGTCGGAAGCGGAGACTGCTTTTCTGTCCCAATTATCGCTGGAACTAACACTTGCGGTTCAACCCAATCAACCCTTACTGCAATTATCCCAACGCCGCGACCTCTTGGCCGCGATCGAAGGCGAAGCTCAGGTCTTGATCCAGACCACCTTAGATGAGATCCGCCATCACTTTCAAGCCGATCGGGCGATGGTGTACGCTTACAATCGAGATTGGAGCGGTCAAATTATCGGCGAATCCGTCGGTAGCAATTGGCCAAAAGCGGGCAATTCACTCGATGGCGATTATTACGTCACTGGCGAAAACTACAAGCCTTATTACGTGGTCAACGATCTCCAGACCAGAGGCTTGGATCGCGCCGTGATGGAGAAGCTCGAACCCTTTCAAATGAAAGCTTACATCGTCGTGCCGATCGTCGCCAGCAACCAGTTAATTGGCTTACTCGGTGTCTATCAAAACTCTGGCCCCCGCAACTGGCAGCAATCCGAGATCGATGCCATGGTGGAATTTGCCAAAAACTTTAGTTTCCCGCTCCAACAAACCGCCAGCCGCCGTCACACACAGTTTCAGAACATTCGGATGGAACGCCAACTCGAACGGGAGCGCGGCTTGGCCAAACTGCAAGAACGCTTGAGAACTGCCAAAAGTGTCCAGAATGTCTTGCAAGTTGCCACTCTCGATACTCGCAAACTCCTAAACGTCGAGCGTGCAGCCATCTATCAATTTAACCCTGACTTTAGCGGACAATTTGTTGCGGAATCCGCCGCACCGGGTTGGTCGGATCTGGTCAAAATGATTCCGTTTATTCAAGATACCTTTTTACAACGGACTAAAGGCGGACGTTATAAGGATGGCGGTTGTCTGGCGGTGAACGATATTTACACTATCGGCCACCAAACTTGCCACGTCCAACTGTTAGAACAGATGGAAGCTCGTGCTTATATCATCGCCCCGATCTTTGGTGCCAATCGCAAATTGTGGGGACTGATGGGCGTATATTACAACTCTGCGGCGTATCAGTGGCAGGAAGATGAAGTCGAAACCCTCAGACAAATCGGACTCCAAGTTGGGATTGCGATGGAGCAACTCGATTATATCGAACAATTGCAAAAGCGTGCCGAACAAGAACAAACCATCAATCGGATTGCTGATAAGATTCGCCAATCGCTAGTTGTCGATGATGTCTTTAGCACTGTCGTGCAAGAAATCCGTCAAGCCTCTAAAACCGATCGAGCTGTCGTTTATCAGTTTAACCCTGACTGGAGCGGTCAAGTTGTGGCCGAATCAGTCGGTAGCGGCTGGGTATCGTTACTAGTCGAACAGGACAAAGATCGCATTCTCAGTGGCGATCGCACTCCCAACGATCGCTGCATCCTGCGGAAATGGGCGACCAAAGATATTACTGAAGTAGATACTCACCTCCAAAATACTAAAGGTGGTAAATACGCCAACGGTGAAAAATCGACGGCGGTTAATGACATCTACACTCGGAAATTCCCCGACTGCTACATTCAGTCTTTAGAAAAATATCAAGCCAAAGCCTACATTCTCGCACCGATCTTCGTTGGCGATAAATTGTGGGGATTACTCGGAATTTACCAAAACGATGCGCCTCGCGCTTGGGATATCTCCGAACGTGCGGTCGTAGAGCAAGTTGCCATGCAAATTGGGACGGCACTACAACTGTCTGAATATCTAGAACGCGTCCGCACTCAGGAACGAGAACTATCGGCGATCGTCGATCGAGAGCGGGCTAACCGCCAAGAATTGGAATCGGAGGCTCTGCGCGTCCTGAAAGCGATCGGCCCCTCCTTCCGAGGCGATTTAACCGTCCGCGCGCCGCTATCTGAAACCGAGATCGGCACGATCGCTGACGGTTACAACACCACCATCCAAAGCCTGCGGGAACTAGTCCGCCAAGTTCAGACTGCCGCGATTAGCGTCAGCAGCACCTCCAGTGAAAACAACGTCCTGGTCAATAATCTTTCCGCTCAAGCGCAACAAGAACTCGAACAACTCGATCGCGCCTTGGTACAAGTAGATTTGATGGCTGCTTCTAGTAAAGAAGTCGCCGACTTCGCTCAAAAAGTCGAACTTGTCGTCCAATCTGCCAACCGCACCGTGCAAAATGGCGATACGTTGATGGAAAGCACTGTCGAAGAGATTCTCGAAATCCGCTCCACAGTATCTACAACAGCCAAGAAAATCAAACGTCTGGGCGAAACCTTCCAAAAGATTTCTAAAGTAGTCAACCTGATCGAAAACTTCGCCACCCAAACCAACCTGCTCGCACTCAACGCTTCGATCGAAGCCACCCGCGCCGGACAATATGGGAAAGGATTTGCCGTCGTAGCCGATGAAGTCCGCTCTCTGGCTTATCAGTCCGCCAATGCCACAACCGAAATCGAACGATTGGTAGACGAAATTCGGATCGATACCAACGACGTTACCGAAGCAATGGAAATCGGGATCGCGCAAGTCGTTCAAGGTACAAATTTGGTCAACGAAACCAGACAGAGCCTCAGCGAAATTGTAGTTGCCACTGGCCAAATCAGCGAATTAGTCAAAGCCATCAGTCAATCTGCGGGCACCCAAACCAAACAATCCCAAAAACTGAGCGAAGCCATGATCGATGTCGCCACGATCGCTAATCTTAGCTCCGACAGCGCACTCCAAATCTCCGAATCTTGCCAACAGCTCATCGAGACCTCGCAAGTGCTGGAAACTAGTGTGAGCCGATTTAAGGTTGATTAGGTTTTAGGCTTTAGGTTTTAGGCTTTAGGTTTTAGGCTTTAGGTTTTAGGCTTTAGGTTTTGGGTTTGAGAACGCAAGTATCGCTTCGAGAACCAATACCTAATACCTAATAACCACTACCTAATACCTAACAACCAACACCTAATAACTAACAACCAATACCTAATACCTAACACCTAACACCTAATACTTAAAATGACCGACGATCTAGATTTTCAAGAGTCACTCGATCGATACTTTGAGATCGAAGCGGCGGAATTACTGCAAACGATCGAACAAACGCTACTGAGTTTAGTAGAAGAAAAAACGATCGAACGCGTGCATACCCTGATGCGAGCGGCACATACGATTAAAGGTAGCGCGGCTAACTGTGGATTTAAAACGATCGAGACCATCGCGCATCACCTAGAAGATGTCTTCCAGGCTCTGTACCCGCCCGAACTAGAGATCGACCCCGAACTAGGTTTACTCTTAATGGAGGGCTACGATTGCCTCTACGACCCCTTGAGTGCCTTACTTGCCAAAGTTCCCTACGATGAAGCCGCTACCCTAGAACGGACGGCAACATTATTTGCCAGATTGCAAACTCATCTGGGTGACTTTTTCGGACGCGAGACACCCTTACCGACTGCGGCGGAATTGGGATTTGACGTGATCGGGTCGATTTTCACCGACAGTATCCCGCACGATCTTGAAGATTTAGCTGCGGCGATCGCCAGTCAACAAGACAATAAAGTTAGTGAAAGTCTCCGATCGCTAGCCGAATTTTTACTAGAGCTGGGAGGATCTTACAGTTTGCCCGGAATTGCGGCAATTGCCACTTCAACGCTTTCTGCTTTAGAATCCCATCCGGCTAGAGTTTTACAGCTCGCGCCGATTGCTTTAGCAAATTTTCAACAAGCCCAAATCGCCATCGCTGGGGGAGATCGATCGATTGGCGGCGAGGTATCTGCGGAACTCGCAGCTTGGGGTGGCGGTTCGGCTCCCGATACACATGGATCTTCACGATCGAATCAGGCAGATACTTCTGCTGATTGGTTGTCGTTAGTCGAGCCGACTGGTTTCACGAATATCGGCGATCCGGCGGCTGAAGTTATTACTAATAATTCCGATTCGTTAGAATGGCTGTCGTTAGTAGATGACGAACCGAGTGTAGATCGATCGACATCGATCTCTAGTAACGGTGAAACTTCGGAATGGCTGTCGTTAGTAGACGATGAACCGATCGCTGAGTCGTTGGAACCCAACGAGAATAACGCTGCGGCATCATCAGAATGGCTATCATTAGTAGACGATGAAACAATCGCCAATCCGCCAGTATCGACTGAAGATCGCGATGAAACCGTTAGCGCGACTGAATGGCTAGCCCTATCAGACGATGAAACGATCGCCGATCCGCCAGTCACAACAGATCGCAATGATGCGGTATCTTCGGAATGGCTGTCGTTAGTAGACGATGAAAACATCGATGCAACCATCATCGATCTCGAACCAGAGATTGTCGAAATTGGTACCTTCGAGCCAGAACTAGCCGGATCGAGCAGCAAGATCGAGCCGACATTATATCCGATCGCCGCCAGAGAAACTCAGGCGAGTACGGAACTGGCAATCGTCACCAAATCTGGACTCGATCGCATTTTCCAATCGATCTCGCTTGACAATTTGGCACCAATGGGCGAAAGTCCAGAATCTTCATCCGATCGTCCTCCTGCCGAACGCGAAGCGCAACCCGATTTATCTGTCAGCGTCCGCGTGGCTACCGTCCAACTCGAACGTCTCAGCCATACCATCGGCGAATTGCTCATCGACGACAACCAGCAAGATCTCCGCGCTCAACAACTCCAAAAACTCGCTCGATCTACCGTCGAACAATATCGTCGTTGCGAACAAAAACTGCGCCTAGTCAGCAGTTGGGCAGATAAACACGCGGCGATCGACGATCGCCAAAAAGCCGAATCCCGCCGCACCAAATCTATTAAAAAGCGATCTAAATCGGGGAAAAAGACCACCAATAGTCAAGTTAAATCTCAATTCGACAGTCTCGAATTAGATGTCTATAGCGAATTGAGCATTCTGCTGCAAAATCTCACCGACGATCTGGCCGAATTGGGCACTCAAGTGGGGAACTTAGCCGAAATGACCCAAAGATCTCGGCTGACAATGCACAAACGGCGACAATTACTCGCCGAGGCGCAGTCAGAACTATTTGAAGCCAGAATGGTCGAAATTGCGGGCGTACTCAATCGCTTTCCCCGTCTGCTCCAGCAGATGGTCGCTTCCCATCGCAAACCTGCTCGCCTCGAATTAATCGGGAGTGAAGTCTCGATCGACAAAATTATTGCCGAAAAACTCTACGATCCGCTGCTTCACCTGGTTCGGAACGCCTATGACCACGGCATCGAGCCGCCAGAACAGCGCGCGCTCCACGGTAAATCCGAAACCGGACAACTCACTATCAGAGTCTACCACCAAGGCAACCGCACCAAAATTGAAGTCAGCGATGACGGTCAAGGCTTAAACTGGGATCGAATCCGCAACCGCGCAATCGATCTCAACTTACTCGCAGCCGCTACGGCGAATAACGCCAGTGAAGCCGAGTTAGCCGAAATTATGTTTGCCCCCGGATTTTCGACCGCTGAGAAAGTCAACGATCTTTCCGGACGCGGCATCGGTTTAGATGTCGTCCGCGACCGAATTGGAGCCTTACAGGGGACGATCGACGTTCGCTCCGTCGCTGGCAAAGGCACCACTTTCACCATGCAATTCCCACTCAATCTCACCACCACTCGGTTAATGATTTGTGAGTCCGAGGGTTTCGTTCACGCGCTGCGCTCCGATGCAATCGTCCAGGTACTAATCCCCACGCCCGATCGGATCCAATCTCAAGCATTACAATCAGATCGCGCTACTAATTTCCTCCGCCTGGGTGAAGGTTCCGATCGCAAATTGATTCCCATTTATCCCGTTAGTAGTCTAATCGATTATCATTGCCCGATTGTAGCCGATCGGCAAGATGTCACCAGTCTCTTCCCCGTCAAAGCCAAAAACAGCACCAACGCCTTACTTCTACTCGAAATCGATAACGAGCAAATCTGTCTCGAAGTCAGCCGGATTCTTGTCGAGCAAGAATTGGTAGTCAAATCGCTCGGTACCACCTTTGGATTGCCCAGCTATATTCAAGGTTACAGCGTCTTAGGCGATGGTAGCCTCACCCTCGCACTCGATCCGATCGAATTGCTAGCACGAGTACGGACAAACGCCACAGCAACCCAACCGCTGGCGGCGAAAAAAGTAGCCGCGCTACCAGGTAACATTCAAGCAGTACTACCTCCCGCTGCCGATACCACACTTCCCGACGAAGTTGCCAAAACGATCGACCAACTCAACAACCGCACCATACCCCAAGCGGGCAGACAGTTACAAGTCCTAGTCGTAGACGATTCTCTCGTCCAACGTCAAAGTCTGGCGCGCTCCCTCACCAAAGCTGGCTGTCAAGTTATCAAAGCCAGCCATGGTAGAGAAGGCATCCTCCGCCTTCAAGAACATCCCTAATTTCGCTTGGTAGTTTGCTTTATTGAAATGCCCCAAATGTATTGCTTTGAGTTCCTCAGCTACTGTCGCCAAGATCCTAATTTATC
>NZ_JANPLS010000259.1:0-1624 GCF_031422475.1 Chamaesiphon sp. VAR_48_metabat_403 | reverse complement strand
CCGGTTAATTGGGCGATTTTTTTCACTTGGATTGTCACCCTCGTTCGTCGAGCTGGGTTTCGGACAGTTCCTCAAGCCTTACGTTTATGGGCTAACCAGGTCGATGAGGTTTTTTCTTTTCTTGTATGAAACCACCCTGCCCTTGGAAAGGGGGTTGGGGGATTCAAATTCCAAAACGAAGTCTAGCCGACTTGTCGGTGCGCGATAGCTTCAAAACGATTTAAAACCTAAAGGCTAATTTCTCATTTACACATCACATTTCTTCAAGGTTATGAGATAAACTTGATTGAGTAAAGATATTTAAAATCTGGAGCAGCTCGATTATGGCAGGCGGAACCACCGGAGAACGTCCCTTCACCGATATCGTCACCAGTATTCGTTACTGGATCATTCATAGCATTACCATCCCAGCATTATTCGTGGCTGGCTGGCTGTTTGTTAGCACTGGCTTGGCTTATGATGCTTTTGGTACTCCTCGTCCCGATGAGTACTTCACTCAGACTCGTCAAGAGTTACCAATCGTCTCCGATCGATTTGAATCGAAAGACCAACTCGATAAATTCGTTAAAAAGCAGTAGTAACTGCTAGCCTGTCGAATTTACGCAAGCAATTAAGGTCTAATTACGAATAGTTTTAGCTATCAACTGGCGATCGCCAGTCGATCGCTGATATATCTTTAAACTTTAACCAAACTTTCCTCAATTTTAGGAGCGCAGCACATGACTAGCGGTGGCGGAAATCAGCCTATCTCATATCCCATTTTTACTGTCAGATGGATAGCCGTCCATACTTTGGGCGTACCAACTGTATTTTTTATTGGCGCGATCGCAGCCATGCAATTTATTCAAAGATAGGATTATATTAATATTATGGAACGTACTCCAAACCCTAATAATCAGCCAGTAGAACTCAATCGAGCTTCACTATTTTTAGGCTTGTTAATGGTCTTTACACTCGGAATTTTATTTACCAGTTACTTCTTTAACTAATTGGTTTTGTCTGTGTTGCTGTTGGGATATTTACAAAAGGAAAAAACTATGTCTGAACCAGGAAAAATTCCCTTGTGGCTGGTAGCTACCGTCGCTGGCATGGGTGTAATTGTTGTCGTAAGCTTGTTCTTCTATGGCTCTTATGCTGGAATCGGCTCGTCAATGTAAGCAAGTCAATCGCCAATCGCGAGATTTTAGCGAAAGCAATGCAATTGTACAACTGCTTTAGCGGAGCAATTTGGATCGAAAAAGCCGGACTAGTCCGGCTTTTTGATTGCTGGGGCAAGAGATCTTCCCCAAACTGATGTTAATCCATCCTAGATTGTGTCGCGCTCGATATACACGAATAAAAAGGCCATCGCGATCGCGGGGAATACTAAACCGACAGTAGGTACTAGGATTGAAGGGAGAAAAGAAGCTGCCATAATTACAGAAGTCCTTTGCAGATAAATTGCACTTTAATTTTATCAGGAAAATGGGTAAAAACCTCCCCGTTCACGGGGACTCATCGACGGCGCAAACAAAGCGAACGCAGTATGCGCTGTAGATAGCAAAGATTTTAGCGCATGGCACCAATACTATGGTACAGTGTTGACCATAAGATTAATTCGCTCAACGCCTAGAATGCTCGTATT
>NZ_JANPLS010000258.1:0-10277 GCF_031422475.1 Chamaesiphon sp. VAR_48_metabat_403 | reverse complement strand
CTGGGCAACGTATTGAAGCAGAGATGCGAATATCTAAATCGACATGTAGTATCAAGCTAGATAGTAATTTAAAATCTAGCTTTAAGTTAAACAAAAATTATTGAGATTGAGGTAAACGAGAACTACCTAGAGCTGCTGCATGTTCAAGAAATGGCATAGTAAGCTACTTTTCAGCTCCTGTGTAGCTTAATTATTTCACTCGCATGATTGGGATGCTCCCGAGGAGACCTCAGCGCGATTGCATCCGCTTTTTACGAGTTACCCCGATTTTTACTAAAGCTCTAGATATTGTTCGACCGCCTTGGTGGCGCGCTTCGCGATCGCTAATTTCTCCATCCCAAAGTTTAGCCATCTCTACTTGTGTTTTCTCACCATTAACTTTGACAAATTTCCGAAATTTTTCCCAATCCGTAATTTTATGACCATTGCCCTGCGGTAGATTTGGTTTTGCTTTACAATCTCCAGTACTAGCCTGACGCTGACACCATAAGTTAATTGTGCTGCGACTGATGTGGAATGCCTTCGCTGCTTGATTCTGACTCATACCATCTAACTCGATTGCTTGAATTACTTTCTGACGTAAATCGTAGCTATATGGTTTTGGCATTTTTTCTTTCGCACAAAGTAACCTAGATTGTTGCTTTCACTCTAACTACATTTTAGCAGAAGATTATGTCTCAACCGCCTTGGCGGTTGCTATACTTGCAATTTAGCGGCTAAACCCACAAAAGTTTCGATCGAGATGCCCCGATCGGTTTGCAGGTTTTGGACGACATAAAAGGGCAGAGTCGGCGAGGATACTCCTAAAGCCTAAAGCCTAATAACGATCCATCACTTGTCTGAGGGCACTATCCCAAATTGCCATGACTGGTTCTACTCCAAACCGGGCGATGGCTTGCGGTGCGTGGTGGGAGAATAATTGACGTTTGACGGGATCGGACATCAGGATATCTAGTCCGACGGCTAGAGCATCGATATTATCGGGGACAATTAATAGTCCATCGACACCATTATGGATGATTTCGCGCGGCCCACTCAGGCAATCGGTAGCAATGACGGGTACGCCACAAGCCATTGCTTCGCCGAGGGTGACGGGGAAACCTTCAAATCGAGAAGAGAGGGCAAAAATGTCTGCCTTGCGGAGGTGAGCGTCGATATTTCTGACGGTTCCGGGCATAAACACGCGCTCTTCCAAGCGCAATTGTTCGCATAAATCTTCTAGTTCGTCGCGCATTTCCCCCTCGCCTAAAATTGTTAAAGTCCATTCAGGGTGATTATCGCTAATCTGCGAAAAGGCTCTAATTAATAAGTCGAAACCTTTTTGGGGAATTAATTTACCGATCGCGAGCAAATGGCGATCGTCGGTGTATAGTTGAGACTCGATCGGATCGGATTCGGGAAGGGCGACGGGATTGGGGATGACGGCAGTTTCAAAACCACGATCGGCAGGGAAGAAAGACAAGCCGCTATGAGTCTGTACTGTCACTAGGGATGCACGGCGATAAGTCCACTGTTGCAAGAATTTACCAATTCTATTCAGTCCCCCAAACGCAGGGTAGACGTGTTCGGTGACGATCGTCGGTACTTTGAGCCTCCAGCAAGCCAGAAGTGTCATAATATTAGTAATATTGACAAAACTGACCACAACATCCGGACGACTGGCGACGATCGCTTTTTTGAGTCGCCTAATGTGGTTGAGCGTGCGCCCTAAGTTAGCAAGTTGATAGGCATCGCGATTGTCAATGCCCAACGAACGATATTCGACCCGTTTGTCGAGATCGTAAAATGGTGAAGATGCACCATCGTCGAATGAAAGGATGGTAACTTGCCAGTCACGAGCAGCCCAATAGTTGGCAATAATTGACATGACTCGTTCTGCACCACCAACTTCAAGCGAAGAACTAATCAGTGTAATTTTCATCAGGATCTCAACAGGTATAGATTTTTAGGACGGAGAATGTGAATCGTTAGTGTTCACCCATGCTAACCCTCCACCCTTGCAGCAATCGTACTAAGTTAGCTTACATCTGGTTGCAGTCGTTTGCTCGTGCATGTTAGCACGCGATCGACAGTAGATCGAATTTGGAGGTTAGAGGTTGGCGAGTGCGATTCGATTGACTCGATCGAGCAGACAACTAGCAAAAATAAACTGCTGTTGAAGTCTGACGAACTAAAGTTTCTCTTATTAACTAGAGTAAAGTACGAATCTCGAAAAGTTAAACGGCAATTTGACGCATATCTGTTTTGAATGGGTACTTAGGGATTGAGACGCAGGTAAAAGTCTAGATTTAGCTATGTCTTTACGGTAGCATAGCCGCTGAAGGTGAGAATCGATGCGATATTATTGATTGTATCAATTCCAGTTTTGAACCAGCAGATCGATCGCGCCGACCCTGCGGCAGAAAATTCGCAGCGGTAACAACCCGACCGAGATCGTCACGATCGCACTCTTGTGTTTATCATACCCATATCGACATCCGAAATAATTATGAGCGTCAGTACCGATCGACTTCTCGATGGTAAAGCATTAGCCCAAAAAATGCAGGATGCCCTCCAAATCCGCATCGCTAACTTACAACCCCAAATCGGTCGCCCGCCAGGATTGGCAGTCCTAATGGTGGGCGATAATCCTGCCAGTGCTGCCTATGTTGGCGGTAAAGAAAAAGCCTGTGCCAAGTTAGGGATTAGATCGTTCGGGCAGCATTTCCCGGCGGATGTGAGTCAGGAAAAACTTACTGCTATTATTCGCGAACTCAATGCCGATGAAAATGTCGATGGAATTTTAGTTCAATTACCATTACCCGACGGGTTCGACTCGGTTGCCCTGCTCCACGAAATCGCTCCCCACAAGGATGTAGATGGACTCCACGCCCTCAATTTAGGAAAATTGGTCAGAGGAGAACCCGGACTGCAAAGTTGCACGCCTGGGGGCGTAATGCGCTTGCTGGCAGAATACCAACTAGATGTACGCGGCAAACAAGCCGTCGTCGTCGGACGGAGTATTTTAGTGGGTAAGCCGCTAGCGTTAATGTTACTAGCTGCCGATGCCACCGTGACGATCGCCCATTCGCGCACTCCCGATCTGGCTGCTGTGTGTCGATCTGCCGATATTTTGGTGGCGGCGGTGGGGAGAACTCAAATGATAACAGCCGAAATGGTTAAGCCTGGGGCGATCGTTATCGATGTCGGCATCAATCGGATCGCCGATCCAACGACGGGTAAATCGCGATTGGTGGGCGATGTAGACTTTGAATCGGTTAAAGAGGTGGCAAGTTGGATTACTCCCGTCCCTGGCGGCGTGGGCGCAATGACAGTCACGATGCTGCTCGAAAATACCGTCTGGAGTTATGCCAATACTCATGGTTTAGGGGATAGGGGATAGTGATTAGGGGATAGGGGATAATGGATAGTGAATAGTGAATAGTGAATAGTAGCTACTCCTTACTCCCCACACTCCCCACACTCCCCGCTCCCGTGAGTGTCAGTCAAAAATTATCTGGCGATCGTCATGAATAATAAGTACAGATATATTTATATCTTTTATCTGGCGATTTGGTTGCTTTGTGAAGGGCAATATTTTCACCAGATCGCCGATTTTCTGAGTAGAGAAGAAAGCATCCATTCGATTGTGAACGATGCGATCGTGACGAATTTTCGATTTGGCGCGATCGGATTAATCCTGTCGCTAATCATCTTATTAACTAAAAAAACAGGTGTTTATTTTATCTATACCTGTGCGATCGGATTGGTGATGGCTGGTGTTACTGCACATCTAGACGACTTAGAACCTAGTAGTGGTGCCCAATCTCACATGAATTCAACAGCAAGTTTGGGAATTTGGATACTGATAATTGCGATTATCTGCTCGATTTGGATCGTTAAAGTTCTAGTTAATTTGGTTGCCCAAATCAGAGCAGATCGTTAGCCCCAAATCGGCATCGAGTAGTTCTAGAGCGAACTACCCTAAATAAAAACGCCATTGGCAGATCGTGAAGGGTATGTGTGTTGGGTTTCGCGCTGCTCTACCCAACCTGGGGTTTTTTGCATAAACCCTCCAAAAGGGGGAATAAGCAGATTTATAGCTCAGGGCTAGCAGTTTTCTTCAAGTAACGATAGACACTCGCCTTAGAAAGAGAAAAATCTTTCATCAGAATTTTAATCAGAGTACCTTGTGCCCGTCGGAGGTGCAGCTCGACGATCTGCGAAGCAGATAAAAGCTGTTTGCGACCAAAGCGAACACCCAACTCTTTAGCCTTATGAATACCGTCAAGCTGCTGCTCAGAGCGGATTTCTGTTTCAAACTCAGCAATAGCACCCAGCATATTAAACAGAAGTCTTCCAGTCGCATTCGACGTATCAAGATTCTGGTCGAGGACATGCAAAGCGACCTGTTTGCGCCTGAGCAAGTCGGCAATCTGGCAAAGATGAAGAGTAGAGCGAGCCAACCGATCTAAACGCGACACGACCAACGTATCCCCCTCTCGGACATATTCCAGGCAAGCATCTAACTTAGATCGCTGTTGAATTGTGCCACTTTTTTTCTCTTGATAAACCTTATCGCAATGTTGGAGCTTGTCCAATTGAACATCAAGACTTTGCCCTACCGAACTAACTCGCGCATATCCAACCAGAGCCATACTGAAAAACTCCAAGTTGTACTCATATATCTCATTATTCTTTAGACTTTCAGAGAAAGGTATTTTGAGACATAAAAAGAGACATGATAGGGATGAGTCTCAGAAAGTATAGTTTTTGAGACGAGCGATCTTCAAAGCTAAACAACCAAAATGGAAGATGAAAGTTTCAAAGCCAGTCCCCAAGAAAAACGTCTAAAAATCCTAGCTAGTGATGAAATAAAAAGTATCTATGCTAGACCTCGCTTTAACTATGAAGAGCGGATTGAGTACTTCGCATTATCACATTCAGATTTAGAAATACTGGAAGGATTTCGGTCGCTCAAATCGCAAATACATTTTATTTTACAACTGGGATACTTCAGAGCTAAGTATCTATTCTTTATCTTCACACTTGATGAAGTTGAAGATGACTTTCAATATATTATGGAGCAACACTTTGACTCCAGACAAATCGGTGGAATTACTGTAATTGATAAACAGACGCGGCTCAAGCAACAACGGCTGATACTCGAACTTTATGGTTATCGTAATTGTACCAAAGAGGAACGTCAAGAACTTGAGCAGAGAGCGCGGCAATCGGCAATGGTTTATAGTAAACCTATTTATGTCTTTCGCGAACTTGTCAACTATCTAACGAAGCATCAAATTATCTTGCCAGGTTATAGCTTGATGCAGAAAGTAGTGAGTCGAGCTATAAATTCCGAACAGAGCCGATTGATAAGTATTATCCAAAGTAAATTGCAGGCTTCAGAGATAGAAGACTTCAAAAAACTATTGGCGGATTCAACTGGTTTATATGAAATCACCCAACTCAAACACGAACCCAGAGATTTCAGTCTGGCAGAAATCAGACGTGAGATTCAGCGGGGAGAACAATTACATCCTTTCTATAGAATAGCTCAAAGATTATTGCCAGAACTGAAGATTTCTAATGAAAGTATTAAATACTATGCTTCTTTAGTAGGCTATTACTCTGTATTCAGATTAAAGCAACTGACTGAGTGGACGACTTATATTTATTTAATCTGTTTTACCTATCATCGATATCAACAACGCTCTGATAATTTAATTAACTGTTTGATATTCAGAGTCAGAAATTATAGTGACGAAGCTAAAAGTGTTGCCAAAGAACGTTTGCAGGAATGTCACGTAGAGATTAACGAAAATTTGCAAAAAGCCGGACAAGTTCTCAAGCTGTTAACAGATGAAAGTATCGCAGTCGATACACCTTTCAAGACTTTTCAGTCTAATGCTTTTAAAATATTACCACGTCAAAAGTTAATCGTTGTCGCTAATCGAATGGCTAAGGCTGTAAGCTTGGATGAAACTGCATTTCAATGGGAATACATTGATAAATTATCTCGTCAATTCAAGCTGCATCTTCGACAAGCGATCGTCACGATTGAATTTACCAGTACGTTATCACAGGATACATTAATTGAAGCAGTCGATTTCTTGAAAGCAGCATTCAAGAAGGGTAAGCCACTCAAGGAGTTTTCATCAGAATTATTTCCAGTCGATTGTGTACCAGCCTCAGTTACAAGTTATCTCTACGCCCAGGATAGCAAGCACCAAAAGCAGCTACTTCCAGATCGCTATGAGTTTTTAATCTATCGACTGCTCCGAAATGGTTTAGAATCGGGCGATATTTCATGTCGAGATAGTATTCATTTTCAGAGTCTAGAGGATGACTTAATTAACGATCTACGTTGGCAAGATAAACAGAAGTTGATGTTCGATAATAATTTAACTGTTTTAACCGATCCAATTCTAGAACATTTAAGCTTACTCGAACAAACGCTCGAACAACGCATCATTGAAGTTAATCGCCGCATTGCTGATGGAGAGAACGAATACTTCCAGATTAAAAAGCGTGGTAAACAAGTTCGCTGGAATCTTTTGTATCCTCAAGGTGTCGATCTAATCAACTCTCCTTTTTTTGATAGCTTAAAACAGGTTGATATTGGAGAAGTCTTATATTTTGTAGATCGGCACTGCCATTTTATCAAAGCTTTCGACCATGTATTAGGGCGTTACCAAAAGCAAGCCGTAGACGAGCGGGTGATGATTGCTTGTCTAATTGCTTGGGGTAATAATATGGGAATGGGACGAATGGGTCAAGTTTCCGATATTAATTATCAGCTCTTGGCTAGTACTTCAGACAACTTTATCCGATTGGAGACACTCAAAGAAGCCAACGATCTGATTAGTAACGCTATTGCCGAACTATCTATCTTCCATCATTATGATATCGATAGCACGATTCATTCTAGTAGCGATGGGCAGAAATTTGAAGCTCGGATTAATACAATTAATTCGCGGCACTCACCTAAGTATTTTGGATTGAAGAAGGGCGTTGTCTCGTATACGTTAGTTGCTAACCATATTCCAGTCAATGCCAAAATTATTGGAGCTAATGAGCATGAAAGCCACTTTGTATTTGATATTTTATTCAATAATACTACCGATATTCAACCAGAGATCCATTCAACTGATACTCATGGTACGAATCAGGTTAACTTTGCTGTTCTAAATTCGTTTGGTTATCAATTTGCACCCCGCTATAAAGATATCTATGACAAGGTGAGCAAGGCTTTGTATGGATTTAAGCATCCCAGTAATTATGAGGGTGTGATTAAGCCGATTCGTAAACTTAATACTGATTTAATTGTGGAGGAATGGGAAAATATTCAACGAATTATGGTTTCATTGGCGGTGAAGGAAACTACTCAAAGCATTATTGTTGGTAAACTCAGTGCTTATGCCCGGAAGAATAAGACTCGGCGTGCTTTATGGGAGTATGACAATATTCTCAAAAGCTTATATTTACTCGATTACATTGACTCTTTACCCTTACGTCAAAATGTCCAACGAGCATTGAATCGAGGTGAAAGTTACCATCAATTGCGTCGAGCTATCTCTTATGCTAATTTTGGTAAATTACGCTTCAAATCTGAGCTAGAGCAGCAACTTTGGAGCGAATGTGGGCGGTTGATTGCTAACTGTATTCTTTATTATAATGCCAGTATTTTATCCAATGTCTTCGCTCATCGGGAGTCTATTGGTGATGTTCAAGGGATTGAGAGCTTGAAGCAGATTTCGCCTGTGGCTTGGCAGCACATCAATTTATACGGTCGCTATGAATTTAGAAAATGCTCTGAACCGATCGATCTTGATGATATCGTCCGCCAGCTTACTCAAGTACAGTCTTACTAATTTTCTCTGGAAATTTGCTAGCTCTGGTATATAAATCTGCTTATTCCCCCTTTTGGAGGGTTTATGCAAAAAACCCCTAGATGGGTAATTGAACGCTCGAATGCTTGGGTGGAGCGGTGTAAAAGTTTAGCCAAAAATTTTGACCGCACACTCGAACGTTCCAACGCCAAGCTCCAGCTATGTTTTATTCGGCTGATGCTCAAGCGACTAGCCGCCGCCTAAAAAGATCTCAAATGGGTTCTATAGTGCGGAGGTGGATGCAAATCGGATTTAGTAGTTGTCACGATCGATTAGCAATTTTCATCTAGATGCCACAATTTAAATGTGAGGGCAATCGTAGATGCGATCGCAACTTTCGAGCTAACTATTCATAGTACGGAGGTAGATGGAGATCGGATTCGATCGACTTTTAGACATTTGCTCGACACTAAGATCTGGTTTGTAAGGTGATTCCCAGTAATAAATATACCCTTGGTTTTGGTTTCGGCTCCGCGCAACCACCGAGGGTTGAGCGGAGCCGAAACCCGGTTAATGGGTATATTCTTTGTCGGAAATCACCTAACAAGAAACACGATCGGTTCACCTTACAAAGCTAAATCGTTGTCGTTGGCATTCCGCTCAGATAGCGGGGGCGTGCCAGTGTTGACGCGGAAAATTAGTCGCGGCGGATCGAAGCGACTGAGGGGTTCGCTCGGTGCCAGGTAGCAGCCAGCAGGCGGTGGTGGCGCGGCATTGCCGCCAATTGCGGACGCACCCATCGCGCGACGCTTGGCCTCCGACGTTGCGTTTACTACCCGCACCGAGTTCGGCCTCCCGGTCCAGTTCTCGAACAAACGGATGTCGCTACCGTTGCCCTGAGTGATGGCATCAGCCGTTTGTCGCTGCAATCGTGCGCCTGTGTCGGCATTAATAACATCGGCACTCACCGCTCCATTCGCGGGAAGATTCGCGTAACCGATGCCCCACTTAATAGCTGGCAGATTGACCGTTAGTTCCGCGTCGGCTGCGAGTCCACTACAGAAAAATGCGCCGTTGAAGATTTGCCGCCGCGCGGCGGTGTTGTCCGCTGCCGCCAACGGCAGCGAACGAAACGGGACGAAGTTTGGCACTTGAGGGGTGAGATTGAGCGTCTCCGCCTGTGTAGGCGGTCTCTGTGGAGGTGCCTGTGTAGGCGGTCTCTGTGGAGGTGCCTGTGCCGGCGGTGAGGAGGAACCGCTGCCACAGGTTGCATCCCGGCTCATTTGCAGCGATACGCCGAGGATGGAGCAGTAATCTGTTCCAGCGATCCGTAACTTCAGCTTATGTTCTTGTGGCGAGCAATTCCTGAAATGACGATCGAGAACGAGGCGTTCGGCAGATGCGCTGACGAGGCGCAGCGTATTGCTAGAGATGTCGAAGTCGTTACTCAGCCTGTCGAGATTATTGCCGCTCAAGATAAATCTCTCGGCTGCGCCACTCACCACTTCTCGTTGGATTCGATCGACTTGACTGTTACGAACGATTTTCAACTTGTATTCGCCCCGCCCGCCTCCCAAATATTTGAGGACTAAGGTGGCATCGCCAGCCGGAGCGTCGGAGAAAGCCTGAAACTCAATCTCGGCAAAGCCTTTGCGATCGAAGTTACCTTTCGCAGTGACTTTCGCGTTACATCTATTGTTACAACTTTCGACATTGACTTCATTGAGCAGACCGACATCCACAAAATGCCGTTCGATCCGGATCTTGTGTATCGTGTTGCCACGCACCACTTCCACGCGCTCCGTCACTAGCTTTGGGAAAGAGGAGATCGCGCGACACGTCGTATGACGTTTCTGTGCATTGAGTGGCACGGCACTAATCGTGTCGTTCGCATCCACATCAGTGCTGATGGTGGTTACAGACAAGGCAGCGAGGGCGAATGCGATCGCACTCTTGCGGATCGGTTTCATAACGAACTCCAAGTGAAATTGATATCCATTAGTGAGATAAATTATAAGCGCGATCGCTAATATTTGTCGCAGTGAAGCAGTTTTACATGATATTTCTCCTGAGTGGGATGGTGATTGTTAATCCAGCCAGAAGTCATTAATCTTGTCTTGCTATTAGTACGGAGCAACAAGCTGTTTGGATTTAATTTTAGCAAATTTATTTCTAAATCCGATCGAGCTTCAGATCCGTAATATGAATAGTTGGCGTGAGAGCAATGGATCAAATCCTCGAATTAGTCGATTAAATCCGATCTGGGGTTTTTTGTACAAACCCTCGAAAATAGGGATTAGTGGAAAATAAAGTGCAGTGTCACTCCCTTGAAACCCATACCAGTAGACAAAATATCGTCTCAGAAAGTAGACTTTTTGGTACATGCCCATAATGTGTGTCTTTTCATGTCTCAAAATACAATTCTCAGATCGTCTAAGAAATTATGATGCGTCCCAAACCTATAGC
>NZ_JANPLS010000257.1:0-4746 GCF_031422475.1 Chamaesiphon sp. VAR_48_metabat_403 | reverse complement strand
ACTGGTGTCGCCGTCTTAATGTTGATTACGAACGTTTACCTGCTTCATCAGAGGCTTTCATCCACATTGCTATGATCCGACTTATGCTACGGAGACTTGCTTGAATATTTTATACTCTCCGTATTTCCAAACATCCTCTTACCCCCAGACACCTTCCTTCCGAACTGGTATTGATAGAAATATTGACGAAGATAGTAGGATTATTATCAAAAGCAACACTGGGACAAGAATTAGTACAGAAGGAGTAAACTTAACGATCGGGAGATTTACGTCGATCGATTTCGCGTTGGAGTTCTTCAATTTCGCGGCGGAGACGCTCAGTTTCATTCGACGATGGCTCTGTATTGACTGTATCGACACTGACGCGCTGATAATTACCATTGCGAATATCGCGATACTCACTCGAATTCGTCCACTCCTGAAGATAGTGAATCCGTTCGACGGGGAACGGATGGGAGAGCATTCCATTCACGCCGATATACATCAACGCTTTATAAATTTGATTCAGTCCATCTTCGTCTAAATTACGATAATTTTCTGATTGCTTGATAAATTCTTCCAGGCTGCATTCATTAATATACTTACTACTTCCACCCGAAATTTTCATCATCGTCATCATCACCGTGCGGGGATTTTCCATTACTAATAGTGCCGCGCGATCGGATGATAATTCTGCCTTGCGCCGCCATTCATAGAAAGCTAGAATTAAGCCATTACTGATAATATTGCCCAACCCAAATGTCATTTGCCCAATAACTGAGACTGCATTCATTACCCACATTGCCATTTGAATCAGGATTGTATGTCCGCATTTAATGTGTCCTAATTCATGAGCTAAAACAGTCTTAATTTCATCTTCTTCTAACAGATCTAATAAGCCAGTATTGATGACAATGTAGGGATTTTCTTGCCCCATTGCATAACTATTTACCTGGGGATTTTGACTGACAAATAAGAGCGGTTCGGGATAGATATCTAAATCGCGCACGCACTCCCGAAACATTCCGTAGATCGTGGCATACTGTCTGGGACCTGCTTGAATGCTGTTGCCCATCAGGTACACTAGTTGGGGTCGTTCGTAGATAAACTCAACAAATTTACTTGCTACGAGATTAAAACCGGGCACGCTGCGGAGAGCTTGCTCGGCTTGCAAATCGAGTGGATGTTTGAAAGCTTCGCTCGAAATACCTGGATAAGTAGCCATATAGACGCTAAGTTATAGTTGTAAACTGTTTGGTAGAGAATGTTGAATCGCGATCCTTATCTCTATTATACTAGAAGGATATTGACAAGTAATAATTGGTAATATATTGTCTTGATTAAGATTGGCAGCTAGTCCGATCGAATATGTTTAACTTTGCCAATATTTATGCCGATCGAATGATTTGCTAATAACCGCCATGAATCAAAAATTAGTTGACAAGTTATTATCAGATCTTAAAAGTAGCGATTTGAATATTCGCGAACGTGCGACTAGTCAACTCTGGCGGATCTGGTTCTGGCAAAAAGGTAAGATTGCCCTCGAACAGATCGAGGAAAGTGAGAGATCGATCGCTGAAGGTGATGTTGCAGCGGCTACCTCGATCTTAGACGATTTGGTCGATGCCTTGCCAGATTTTGCCGAAGCGTGGAATCGACGAGCGGTGCTGAAATTTATGACTCAAGATTACGATCGGGCGATCGCCGATTGTGAGATGGTAATTAAACTCAATCCCGTCCATTTTGGCGCGCTCCACGGTTTGGGATTATGTCACGCCGCCTTGGGTAATTATTCCGCAGCCATTAGGGCATTTCGCGCCGCGTTGGATATTCAACCCCACGCGATCGAAAATCAACGGTTGATTTTAGAATGTACTGCGAGGTTGAGTTAGGGGGGAGAGATGGGAGATGGGAGTTTGGAGATGGGAGGTAATAGCGAGCATTGAATTAGCGAACTTTGGTGTTGCTGATTTGAGGTATGTTTTTCGATCTGCGCCAGCCAACTTATTTCTTTTGTCTTATCTCCGAACTCCGAACTCCGAACTCCCCTCTCCCCTCTTATCTCCCATCTCCTCTCAGTTTAAGTAACAGTGAATTTGTGACCACACTTACCGAACTTAGTGCCATCATCGCGCCTGCGGCTGAGGGACTGAGCATCGCGCCCCATCCAAACCAATACAGTACTCCTGCGGCTGCGGGAATCCCTATCAGGTTATAAATCGCCGCCCAGAATAGATTTTGGCGAATTTTGCTCAGAGTAGCGCGAGATAATTTGATCGCAGCCACTACATCTAACAACCGATCGCGCATTAAGATAATATCAGCAACCTCGATCGCCACATCGGTACCAGCATTAAGCGCGATGCCTAAGTCAGCTTGAGCCAGTGCTGGCGCATCGTTAATACCATCGCCAATCGTGGCGACTCGATGGGGATGAGCTGAATCTAGCTCGTTGGCTTGTAAAGATCGAACTATCCGCGCTTTGTCTTGAGGGAGAACCTCGGCATAGACATCGGTAATTCCTAACTCTCGTGCGACGATTTCAGCAACGGGTTTTCTGTCTCCCGTAACTAGCACGATCTTCAATCCCATATTCTGCAACTGTTTGACAGTCTCGATCGCATCGGAGCGCAATCGGTCGGTAACTCCAATCAGCCCCATCATCGCACCATCAATCGCCACATACATGACAGTTTTACCCGCTGTGGTTAACTTCTGGGCTTTAGCTTCCCACTCCTGACTAATTTCGATCTCATTGGTAGCCAACCAGTGGCGATTGCCGACAATTACCTGATATTCATTACCCTGAATCAGAGTACTCGCCCGATCCGAAGTATCGCCAGTTAGTACCCGTGCATATACCCCCAAACCGATTTCAGTCCGAGCATCGAGAATCGTCGGTAGCGTCAAACCCAGTCGCACGGCTTCTTGCCCAATCGCCACTGCTAACGGATGATTGGTAACACTTTCCGCCGCCGCCGCTAGTTGTAATAAATCGATTGATTCAGCCGCGATAATATCGGTAACTTGTGGTTTACCCTCAGTCAGCGTTCCCGTCTTGTCGAATACCACCGTATCCAACCGATGCACCGCTTCTAAAACATCCCCACCTTTAATCAATAACCCCGACTCCGCCGCAATTCCCGTCCCCACGAGAATCGCCGTCGGTGTGGCTAAACCTAACGCACAAGGGCACGCCACTACCATGACGGCGATCGCGGCTTTGAGCGGCACGAGGGTGGAAACTGGCGGATCTAAATTGGGGTTGTGGATGCCGATAAAATACCAAAATAGACAAGTTAAAATCGCGATCGCCAGGACACCATAAGTAAAATAGCCAGCCACCGTATCGGCTAACCTCTGAACCGGAGCCTTGCGGGTTTGGGCGGCTTCTACCAGCGCGATAATTTGTGCCAGCGTCGTATCATCACCCGTGCGCGTTACCTCGATCGAAATCGCCCCCGATTGGTTCACCGTCCCCGCCGTGACAATATCCCCCACCTGCTTGAATACCGGAATCGATTCACCCGTAATTGCCGACTCATCGATCGTCGTCTGACCCCAGCGAATCGCCCCGTCTGTCGGGATCTTTTCACCTGGAAGTACCCGCAAATATTCGCCGACTTTGACCTGTTCTACGGGAATTTCGATGGCTTGGGGACGATTCTCCAGGGGAGAGGCTACGCCAACGGGATCGGGACTAATCAATCGTGCCGATGTCGGCTGAAGCGATAACAATCGATCGAATGCTGTTGCCGCACGGTGTTTCGCCTGTTGCTCTAAAGTGCGCCCCAACGTAATAAACCCGATAATCATCACGGGTTCTTCAAAAAAGCATTCCCACCCCAAACTCGGCACCACCAGCGCAGCCACACTCGCCGTATAAGACGTAATTATCCCCAATCCCACGAGGGTATTCATATTAGGATTACCATGCCGCAAACTGCGCCAGCCATCCACTAGAATCGATCTACCTGGAAATGCGATCGCCAGTGTTGCTAGACTCCAATGCCACCAAAAGTTATTTAATACCGCCACGCCACCATGATGCAGGTGAGTAGTCGGTTGCGTAAAATGTCCGATGGCGGATAATACTAGTAAAATCCCAGCGGTAACCAGTTGCCATAATAACTGTTTGGACTCTCGATCGGATTTTTCCTGACGTTGTTGCAGTCGTTTCGATCGATCCTCAGCATTGCTAACAGTGCGGGGTTGCGCCGGAAAACCACTACTCGTCAACTGAGCCGCTAGCTCGATGCCTGTAGATGTTTCTAATGTTACGGCGATCGCGGCGACACCAGTGAGCAGATTGACACAGGCAGATTGTACGCCCGATTGAGCCAGCAATTGTTTTTCGACAGCACTCACGCACCCAGCACATTTCATCCCAGCAACATCAAGGACGATCGTGGTTGTAGGTGTTTCGGCGATGGTAACTGGAGTTGAAGTACTTGCAATCATACAGGGAATTAAGATTTCCACTCTTAATCTACAACGTTAGAACGAAACCTGCCCTCAAATGAATTTGCGGATGCATTTCTGGGTAGCAACTGGGGTTAGCTATAAAAAAAGCCTGCACATGCAGGCTTAAAATTGTTATCAGGAAAATGGGTAAAAACCTCCCCATTCACGGGGACTCATCGACGGCGCAAACAAAGCGAACGCAGTATGCGCTGTAGATAGCAAAGATTTTAGCGCATGGCACCAATACTATGGTACAGTGTTGACCATAAGATTAATTCGCTCAACGCCTAGAATGCTCGTATT
>NZ_JANPLS010000256.1:0-3455 GCF_031422475.1 Chamaesiphon sp. VAR_48_metabat_403 | reverse complement strand
GATCTGTCTTGAATATTCCCGCAGATTTCAACCATCCCCGATCTTGCTCTCTGTGATGGTTCATGGGCAATTCTAGCGAAATTACTTCGACTGTCTCTAGTTTCTCGATCAGATTGGTTCGCAGACTACTAATAGCCTGTTCTCGACTATTTTCTACTGCGGTACAATCGGGAACTTCCAATACAGAAGCAACAGTTTTCCCGTCTGCTCTTTGCTGGAGCAGAATATTGACTTTGATACTATTTTGGTGAGCTTGCATGACATTTGGCTGCTCGGCTGGTATGGATATATATCTATTGTATGACATTATTGACAGGCGATCGAGTGTTTGAGCGTGTCTATGCTGACGATCTGATCGAGTGTTGCGATCGATCTGGGCCGTTAGAGGGATCGATCGAGAGTATGCCATTGAATCCCAAACATTCGGGGTTTGTGAGTGCAAGCGGAGATCTACCCACCCCGCCCGTTGGGCACCCCTCCTCGGAGGGGATTTTTCGGAGGGAGATTATTGATTATGAGCGGTATTTGAAGGAATTGGCGCGGAAGTTGCGGCAGAATATGACTTTGGGTGAGGTGTTATTATGGCAACGCTTGAAACGGAAGCAGATGCGGGGTTATGATTTCGATCGGCAACGTCCCATAGATCGATATATTGTCGATTTCTATTGCAAGGATTTGAAGCTAGCTATCGAAATTGATGGCAGCAGTCACGATGGCGAAGAAGTAAAGGTTAATGATGATATTAGACAAGAACGTTTAGAATCCCTGGGCGTGAGATTTTTAAGGTTTACGGATGCTGATGTGAAACGGAATATGGAAATAGTGGTGAATTCGATCGAGCTATGGATTGATGAATAGGGCCTGTGAATAGTGGTATCGATCTGTGAATTACTAACTTTCTGGTACTCCCCAAATTCGGATCGTACCATCAATACTATAACTAGCAATGAACTCACGATCGAAACTCATTGTAATATGTGCGATTGGCGATCCATGTCCTCTCAATATACATAATTCTTCCTTATTATGTATATCCCAAATTACAATTTCATAATCGTTAGTGCAATAAGCGAGAACTCGTCCATCCGAACTAATAGTGCAAAGATAAGCATTGGAAAAGCAATCTATGATTCGATCTGTACTTAACTCCCATACTTGTACTTTATCTTCTCTCACTCCACAAGCCAATATTATTTTGTCAGGATTGATAGCTAGTGCATTTAGTGTTAATAAGGGAAGAGTATTGATTGTTTGTACAAACTCTACTTTTTCTGCATCCCAAATTAGAATAATACTAGAATCTCTTTGTTGAAATAGAAAAGTTAAGTATCTTCCATCTGGGGTAAATAATATCGGTGAGATAGAATGCCTACATACCTCTTTCTGGAACCTCAAATATTTATCTGTCCGATTAAAGTGCATTTTTAGATGATTTCGCTCAAAAATGCAGGCTGAATTTTTATAATTCCAGATCTCAATGTCGCTTCCATCTGGATGGCTATTAGCGATTGCAAACAACGTCCGATTTGCAGGGGATACAGCTAAACAACGTGGTATAAAACCACCGAAAGACAAGAAATGCTCTTGTTTTGTATCAATATTAAGTAAAGTTAGATGCTCTTGATAGTTCAAGATACACATCTTGCCATATTCCCCCATGCCGAATTCATGAGCAGACAAAGGGAAATCAGTTTTCTGTACGCCAGTTTCTAGGTGAAAGATACTAATATGAGAATTTTTTGATTGATGGATATATCAGTCATCGTTAAAAGTGCCTGCGGTGGCTAATTCCTGCTCCAAATCTTGCCCATCGATAAACTGTTGCACCAGATAGGGTTGACCCTCGACATCAAAATAGGCAAGGAGTTCGGGAATCTGGTCGTGTTTGCACAATGCTTCTAAATGTTGGGGAGCATCTCACTTTTTAAAATCTCTCAAGAAAAAATAGTCTCTATCGCCGCATTTCCATATGTCTGGCTTACGAAGAGTTTATTTTCTAAGAAAATAATAAAGAGTGGGATGCTCTCCCTTAACCAGTGATCTTTAAGGCTGTTGGGTTTCTGATATTAGATTGGAGAGTACGATCGCGAATTAACCCCCCGTCGAGGCGGCTAGTTCGGCTAAACGCTCCTGTTGGTCTAGGGATATACAACTTTGAATTACGTCCTCCAGATCGCCAGCTAGCAACTTCTCCAGACCGAAATTGTGTCCCAACCGATGGTCGGTAGCGCGGTTGTCTTTATAATTATAAGTGCGAATTTTTTCCGATCGCGATCCGGTACCGACTTGAGAGCGACGCATGGAAGTTACTTCTTCTTGTTGTTCGCGCAGTTTGATATCGTACAACTTGGCTCGTAAGATTTGCATCGCACGCTCTTTATTCTGACGCTGAGAACGTTCTTCGGTACAGAAGATCCGAATTCCCGTCGGTTTGTGGAATAAATCCGCAGCCGTTTCTACCTTGTTGACGTTTTGTCCGCCAGCACCACCCGATCGAGCGGTACTCATTTCGATATCCTTAGGATCGATATAGATTTCCACTTCATCGACTTCGGGCATAATTGCTACAGTTGCAGTAGATGTATGCACCCGTCCGCCAGATTCGGTGAGCGGTACCCGTTGTACCCGATGTACGCCAGCCTCAAACTTGAGTTGACTATACACGCGATCGCCTTTAATTTCCAGTACTGCTTCTTTAAAGCCACCCATTTCCGCGAGAGATTCGCTGACTAGGAATACTTTCCAGTGCTGAGTTTCGGCGTAGCGCGAATACATCCGCACCAAGTCACCCGCCCAAATTCCCGCCTCATCGCCACCAGTACCCGCCCGAATTTCCAACATGATATTTCGCTCATCGTTGGGATCTTTAGGTAATAGTAAAACTTTGAGTTTTTGTTCTAGTTCGGTAATTTTGGCTTCGAGTTCGCCAGCTTCTAATGTTGCCATTGCTTGCAATTCGAGATCGTTGCCAGATTCTTTAACAATTTGTCTGGCTCCAACTAAATCTTCCTGAGTTTGTTTCCACAGATCGAAAGTTTCAACAACTTCTTCGAGTGCCGCACGAGCTTTACCAATCCGTTGCATTTCACTCGCATCTCTGGCAATATCTGGATCGCCAAGTTTGCGGGTAAGTTCGTGAAATGTCTGTTCTACGGATTTGAGTTTATCGAGTAAATATGATTCTGCCATTGTCTTAGTTGATAGTGGATAGTGAATAGTGGATAGTGAGTTTTATCCCAGCAGGTGTAGGTTGGGTTGAGTTTTGCGAAACCCAACACCAGCAGTTAGAGATCGATAGTTAAGTCGCTAGAAGTGATAAAAGTGATAAAGAATAAATAGTCGCATGTGAGTTAATAATAGTAGTTAAATAATCGATCGTATTAAAGCTAGAGTGGATATCATGTCTGCACGGTAAATCGATCGGGATGAATATCATGATTGACCCAAACGATCGC
>NZ_JANPLS010000255.1:0-3428 GCF_031422475.1 Chamaesiphon sp. VAR_48_metabat_403 | reverse complement strand
AACCTCTCCGATGCGATGCGCCGACACCCAGAATGTTTTGACAATCTTTATGTAAGCATGGTACAGGCTGGAGAAGTGGGTGGGGTACTCGATGAAGTACTCAATCGTCTGGCTAAAGTACTTGAAGATATGTCGCGGCTTAAAAACCAAGTTAAAGGGGCGATGGCATATCCCGTTGCTGTAGGGATTTTGGCAATTATTGTCTTCTTGGGAATGACAATTTTCTTGATTCCAGTATTTGCGGGTATTTTCAAAGGTTTGGGGACGGAGCTACCCGGTTTAACCTTGTTTATGTTAGGGGTGAGTGGAATTTTAACTAGTTGGATGGTAATTATTCCGATCGCGGTCGTTGGCGGATTAATTTTCGCATATAATCAATATTACAAAACCACGATCGGTAAACTGACAATGGATCGGTTTTTCTTGAAAATGCCCATCTTAGGTGACTTAAATGAAAAGTCTGCCACTGCAAGATTCTGTCGAATTTTTGGTACCTTAACTAGATCGGGCGTACCGATTTTAAACTCGCTGGATATCGTTCGCGATACGGCTGGGAATCAAGTTATTTCTAATGCGATCGAGAAATCTAAAATCGAAGTTCAACAAGGTGGGATGTTAAGCAATGCCCTCCAACGAGAAAAAGTTTTCCCATCGCTAGCAATCCAAATGATTAGTATCGGCGAAGAAACTGGAGAATTGGATTCGATGATGATGAAAGTTGCTGACTTCTATGAAGATGAAGTAGAACAAGCTGTTAAGGCTCTTACCAGCGTCCTCGAACCAATTATGATGGTATTCCTTGCAGGGATGGTAGCCGTAATTCTACTTTCGATGTATCTACCAATGTTTAAAGTATTCGAGAAACTCGGCTAAGGTCGAAAGCTCACAGCTTATTGGATTAACTATTAGTCACTTATCTGGGTAGAGAGATGAATTTCATCTCTCTACCTAATTATTAGATACTTGTGATGTGTATCTATTAGCCGCTCGACTGTCAACTGTCAACCGATCTAATATGTCTATTAATAAATCAGATTACGAACAACTTTTAGCTAAATACAGCAATCATATTGAAGCAGTAGAATTACTCAAACAATATCGTCCATATCTCGAAATGATTCCTAGCATTAGACGATCGGAAGAAAGTTTGATTACCATGCCTTTACCCATTGTTAAACTACGAAAAGTTGCCGTCGCACAACTCAACCAATTTTCTCCAATTACGACAACTTCTAAAACGATCTTACTACCCTGCGATCTTGCTTATTTAATGTGCGATCCTGAGTGGAAAATTAAGATGGGTGGCGAAATTATTATTTTCATCCATCGTCCCGAAGAAGATTTTTCCGATTTACTGGCTCGGTGGCGACAAACTCAAGTATTATTAGACCACGATTATGAATGGGTAATGTCGCAATATTATCGGCACATTATTAGCGAAAGTGCCGAGCATCTGTATCCATTATTCGTTCTACACCCTCAAACATCCGAACAGATCGAAAAGGGATTGACTGGGGCGCACTTGCCATTTGTAATCGCCCACGATCGATCGACATCTGTTGCTGAATTGGCTCTACCTGAATCTCATTAATGCTTTTAGAAAATTAGAGCATAGGGAAAAGAGAGCTATTCTTTCGATCGCGCAATAATATTGAGTTTATCTGGATCCAATGCCCAGCGAAACTGACTTAAAATTCCTCGTAATAAAGCCACCTCATTGGGTGAAAGCTGAGTGCGATTGTACAGGCGGCGCAGTTTCTCCATTCGGTGCAGTGCAGTATGTGGAAATAGATAGCCAATATCTAATAATAAAGTTTCTAATTGTTGATAGTAACCTTCTACTAATTCTACAGGTGCGACATCCAATTGTAAGGGGATCTGCTGGCGTGCGCCTAGCCTCTGCTCTGAAGCATCGACTGATAAACTTTCTTCACTACCATTACACATCTGCAATTCATAAGCACAAACGCCGACTGCTTGCGCTAAATTGAGAGAACTATACTCAGAGCCAACAGGAATCCGAATATAACGTGTCGCATAATTTAATTCGGTATTAGTCAAACCACTATCTTCGCGCCCAAATATTAAGGCTGTCGGCTCCGAACTTTCTACCAGCCAGGGTAAAGCTTGTCTGGGTGTCTCCAGTGCTGTCGGAATCGCCCTGTCCCTGGCAGTAGTGGCAATTACTCGCTTACAGCCTTGCAGCGCAGTTGGCAAGTCTGGGACGATTCTAGCTGCCTCTAATAGATCGATCGCGTGGACTGCCATTCTAGTGGCTTCTTCGCCCAATACTTCGCACTGCGGATTGACAAGCACTAGTTGTGTCAATCCCATATTTTTCATCACCCGCGAGATCGAGCCGATGTTTAGGGCACCCGCTGGCTCTACTAAGACAATCCGAATTCGATCGAGCGGTTTAATCACGGTACATTTATCGAGCGATAATTAAAATAAAATGCCAAAAAATCGATTGAAATCCGATCTACCCACTAAAGTCTGTCCGGTTTGTCAACGTCCTTTTACTTGGCGCAAGAAATGGGAAGATTGTTGGGATGAAGTCAAGTATTGTTCCGATCGGTGCCGGAGAAGAAAGGATGAGAGTAAGGAGTAAGGAAGATTAAAACTCTAATCACTATTCCCTATTCCCTATTCACTATCCCCTATTCCCTATCCCCTACATAAAAGCAGGTTGATGGCGAATGAGATTGAGAAACTCTTCGCGCGTGCGTTGGTCTTCTTGGAATGCACCCAACATGGCACTAGTCACCGTCCACGCGCCGGGTTTCTGCACGCCGCGCATGACCATGCACATATGGCTGGCTTCCATGACTACCGCCACACCTCTAGGTTCTAAGACCTCTTGCAGTGCTTCGGCAACCTGACGGGTGAGTCGTTCTTGGACTTGCATCCGGCGGGAATACATATCGACAATTCGAGCGAGTTTGCTCAAGCCAACTACTTTTTGGTTGGGGATGTAGGCAACGTGCGCGCGACCCATGAATGGCAACATGTGATGTTCGCACATGCTAAAAAAGTTAATATCCCGAACGAGTACCATCTCGTTGTGACCTTCATCAAAAATTGCACCGTTGATGATGTCATCTAGCGACTGATTGTAACCACTAGTCAGAAATCGCATCGATTCGGCTACCCGCTTGGGAGTCTTGAGTAAACCCTCTCGCTCTGGATCTTCCCCCACGCCTAGAATAATTTGGCGTACCGATGCCATCATGTCTTCGAGGCTGACTTCTTCCGGATCGTGAATTTTTACTGGCTCACCATTGTGTGTATTGCGATCGGGTCTAGTATTAATACTATTTAGTCGATCTTTGCCAGCAGAATTACCACTTTGAGGAGATGAAATAGTCATGTTTGGTCTGAATAGATATAAAAAAATAAAGGTAATCGAAGCGATTTGGTAGATGAAT
>NZ_JANPLS010000254.1:0-4061 GCF_031422475.1 Chamaesiphon sp. VAR_48_metabat_403 | reverse complement strand
GCTAGACGATGCGGGTAATTCTCAAGGCGCAATTGCCAGTTACGAACGGGCGATTCAAATTAGACCTAAATATGCTCTAGCTTACCTCAATCGGGGGATTGCTTACGCCCGCGCTGGCAATCGCGATCGGGCGATCGCCGATTTCCAATTTGCTGCTAAATTATTTAAAGAGGTTGGTAATCTCGATCGCGCCAATCAGGCTCTCAATTTGATTAAAGATATTCAATCGGAAGTTTATTAAATTAAGCTCTTGTTACTCGGAAGTCTCCCCGCTCCCCGCCCCCCCCTTCGTTAACTCCTCGATCCTCTATAATTAAAGAAAAGTTTCAGACAAAACTGCCGCGATGACTCCAGAAGTAGACACCGATCTTCAGTCCGATTCCGAACTGAGTACTTCACTATGGGCACCATATCCAGAGGAGGAAGATCCTATCGGCGAATTAGACGACGTTCCCGCAGATGAGGAGATGTCTTTTTTCGAGCATTTGGAAGAGTTACGTCAGCGGATTTTTTACGCGATAATTGCAGTAGCACTGGGAGCCGCAGGCTGTTTTGTCTACGCCAAACAAATCGTTCAAATATTAGAAATTCCCGCAACGGGGATTAAATTCCTGCAATTGGCTCCAGGGGAATACTTTTTTGTCTCGGTGAAGGTGGCTGGCTATTGCGGCTTATTAGTAGCTAGTCCGGTTATTCTCTATCAAATCATTCAATTTGTGATTCCCGGCTTGACGCGACGCGAGCGACAACTAGTATTGCCTGTAGTAGTAGGTGCGTCGGGATTATTTGTCGTGGGAATTGGGTTTGCTTATGCTGTCTTAATTCCAGCGGCGTTGAATTTCTTAATCGGTTACGGCGAAAATGTCGTCGAGCAAGCTTGGTCGATCGATCGATATTTTGAATTCGTGTTAGTTTTATTATTTGCGACGGGGTTGTTATTTGAATTACCCGTGGTGCAAATTTTACTATCTTTATTGGGGATTCTCTCTTCGCAATTGATGTTAGCTGGTTGGAAGAGTGTGGTAGTCGGCGCGATGGTAGTCGGTGCGATTGTCACCCCTTCGACAGATCCTCTTACTCAAAGTTTGCTCGCTGGTGCGGTTTTAGCCCTGTATTTCAGCGGAATTGGGGTTGTGAAGTTGCTAGGTAAGTAATCACAAGTAGCAGCAATCCTCATTTTAAAACTCTGACGCTATTCGATCGCTTCAATCTTGACAGTTTTTGACGAGAGAATGCGGATTGCAGCAGTTTTATTTTTAAAAACCACCATCAGATCCGGTTTCAATTTTCACGAGTGGAATTACTGCACAGTAGTAGTAGGGGCAATGTCTTGTCGGTTTTTTTATTCGGAGGGAACCTCCGTTGGCGTAGCCTCTGTCTTGACCCAAACACATGCGGAGGGAACCTCCGCGTGATTTGGGTCGCTCCGACAGGAGATATAAAACCGCCGCTGTCTTGTCTCGCTAAACCGTCGGGGAACCCGACGTTCGCGGAGCGTCTCCGACAGGAGAAACGCGAGCCGCTGTCTTGTCGGTTTTTTATTCTGGGGGAACCCCAGAATAAAACCGCCGCTTCATGAATTGCCCCTACTACCTGCGCTCCTGGCGAATCTTAGTTATCCTTAATTACGCGGACTCGCTGAGTTAGAGTTGTCGTACCGCTAGGACGAATGAAGACGGTAGAGAACCAATAATCGCCAGATTTACCAGGAGCGCGGGCAATTTTAAACAAGCCTCCAGCCGAGAGTAATTCTAACTTATAGTTAGCGGGCTTACCATAACTTTGAGCTGAGACTGGTTGTTCGATCGTCGCCCCTAATAGTACATCTTCGCCGAGCGGTTCGGTGACGATCGCATCTAGATTATACTCGGCATTAGTTTGCAGTTTGGTAGGTAAATTGAGTTCGATCGTCGGTGGTTTGGCACCGCTCGATACTTGGGTACGCTCTTGCAATATCTGTTGCGAAACGATTTGCCCGCCGACAATTTTTTGCTGCGATTGAATGGTAGCTTGAAGATTGAGAGTTCTACCGTCGATCTTTTGTACGCCAGTAATTTTGGTAGTAGTATTAGCGGTATAAGTATTGCCCGCACCCTGCCAGCCATCTAATGTCGTCGCGTAGGTAAGATTGCTATAGGTTTGCCAAAATTGTCCTAAAGATTGCTCCCAAGTTGCTTTAGTTAAGCCATCGCTGGTACTAAAATTCGGACTGTAATACCCAGTCAATTCGGGGAGTTTGCGTTGGTTGGCGGCTGCGTCAATTTTAGTGAGGAGTGTTTTAAGAGCAGCAGGCGCATTTAATGTCGCATTTTGAGCGCGAGCGGGGAGCATGACAGCTTGCTGACAACTGACTGCTAGTGCCAAAATTGCTATTCGATACCGAAATCTAGTTGACTTTGTAGCGGTTAGAAAGCGGTAGATAGATTGCAACAACATATTTTAGGAAAAATGAGGGATGTGGAATTGGCAAACGTCTGATATCGATTCTCAAAATGGCAGTTACAGACAAACCCCGCAGCCTGCGACACTTTGCCAAAGTCGCTGGGGTAGCGATCGCGCATCTTAATCAGCCGATCGATATTACATATTAGAATAACAGAAGCAACGATTATCCTAGCGGAGATGCTACGCAAACGGCTAAAATACCTGTGTTGCTGGTGAGGAATTAAAATACTAGTGTCTAATGCAGCTATTAAGCTCCTAATTGCCGCAAGTGGAACGGGGGGACATGTATTCCCCGGAATTGCAGTCGCTCAAAAGCTTTCGGGATATCAGATCGAATGGTTGGGAGTGCCCGATCGACTAGAATCTAAGTTAGTACCCAAAGAATACCCATTACATCTAATTCGAGTCGGTGGTTTTCAGGGCAAACCTGGCATCGGTACGCTCAAAACAATCGGCGGATTGATTAAAGGTACGTTTCAAGTCCGCAAACTGCTCAAACAGGGTCATTTTGATGCCGTCTTTAGTACGGGTGGTTATATTTCTGCTCCTGCTATTTTAGCGGCTTATTCGCTCGGTTTACCCGTATTTCTCCATGAATCGAATGCAATCCCTGGCAAAGTTACCCGCTGGCTGAGTCCTTTTTGCACCAAAGTCGCCGTCGGCTTTGTGGAAACGGCTAAATATCTCCCCCGCGCTAAAACTATCTATCTCGGAACTCCCTGTCGTCAGCAGTTCCTGACACCACAACCCCTCGATTTACCCATTCCCGATACCAGTCCCCTGGTTGTGGTTGTCGGCGGCTCTCAAGGTGCGGTAGCCCTCAATCAGATGATTCGCGAATGCGTTAGTACCTGGTTGGATGCTGGCGCAACCATCGTGCATATCGTTGGTGGTGCAAATGCCTCGACAGACACTATCTCACACCCTCAGTATATCGTCTTGCCTTTCTGTGAAAATATGGCAGGACTGTTCCAACGAGCCGATTTGGCAATTAGTCGAGCGGGTGCGGCTACCTTGAATGAGTTGATGATTACCCGCACGCCATCAATTTTAATTCCCTATCCCTATGCCGCCGAGGATCATCAATATTACAATGCTAATGTCTTAGCTGCCGCTCATGGCGCGCTCTTATTTCGCCAAGAAACTCTCACAGCTCAATTTTTAGCGGGGGAAGTTCTCACTCTGCTCCAAAATCCTCAACGCTTGAAGATGATGGCTTCTAATACTAGTTCGCTAGGTGTGATTAATAGTGCAGATTTATTGGCAGATTTAATTGGAGAATCTGTAAAAGCTCGATCGATACCACCACAAGTCGATCGTCCAGCCAGCGGCACGAAGAGTTGAATGTTAAAGTAAGGAGAGTTTTAACGATCGGTTAAAATCCGGATCGGACAAAACTCTCACTTTTTATCGATCGAATCTAAAATTACCATGACTACAGCAACTTGGAACGGTGTTATCTTAGCCCAAAGCGATGCAACAGTCGTTGTTGAAAACAATCAATACTTTCCGCCAGATAGTCTCAACAAACAATATTTTACAGATAGCAACACTCATACTAGCTGTGGCTGGAAAGGAATGTGTAACTATTATAGTGTCGAAGTAGAAGGTCAAGT
>NZ_JANPLS010000253.1:0-2659 GCF_031422475.1 Chamaesiphon sp. VAR_48_metabat_403 | reverse complement strand
CTTTAGTTTACAGTAGTTGCTAATTATTATCAACAAATTGATATAAGTTATTAAAATTAATAGAATTTTCAATTATCTCGACGATCGCGATTCGGATTCAGATCGATCGCGATCCAGCCAAAAGGTTATCTGGTAAGTGTTTCCTTTTCCCCTTTCCGCTTTACCTCACTGCCCTAAAGATTAAGCCCAATGGTGCAAGCTGCGAGCATTCCACAATTGGCGATCGAAATGTGGTAGATTTTATTGAGAAGATATTTCATTAATTTAAACGTATATCTGGTGCTGTCTGAAATATCCCCGATACCACTCGTCCATTATTATCATCGGCAACAATTCAGCCAAAAGCACTGATAGCTGCCAGTTTGGGGCAAAGTCACGAGTCGATTCAGTCATTAAAAAACCGATCTAACTAGTTCTGAATGCAACAATCGTATATCAATCTGCTCTCTCTCAGCCCTTGTGCCAAAGAAGTTCCCTATTTAGGAACTGGAATTCCCCGTGAAGATGGACAGCTAAATCATGGTTTCAAAAACCTCATCGCTCATCCAGATTTGATTGACGCGATTCCCGAATTGGCAACAGATCGATCGATGAAATCTTTGGTGTACTCCTTAAATACTGGGACTAGTCGATTTTTTACGACGGGTTGCTTCAGTGGTGAGGTGAAAGAAAAGTGTGGTTATCGTTATCATGGTTATCTGAATTTTTCTTGGAATTGTCAGGTGTGTGTCAGTGATGCGATTAATTATTTCTCGCTGTTTTTTCACTTTGAACAGTTTCTATACACTCAAAAATTCGACCAAAAAGTTAAATTTCAATGGTCGATCGAACAAACTCATTTCCTCGATCTCGATCTGGCTGGATTTTGCTGTGCAATTTTCATCAACACAGATTGCTGTGCCGCTAGCGACATAGCCGAGGATAATTGGCAAGCTTCACTAACAGTACTTGAGGCTTTTTTAAGTTCGGTGCCGGGACGATCTGCCCAGACTATTTACTAAGAGAAAAGCTTTGGTATTTAGATCGGGCAACAAATATTCAACGCATTGTGAGGTTTGGTATTTTGGAAACATACGAGTTTGATGTCGTCATTATTGGGGGTGGCCCAGCAGGTTGCACCTGTGCATTGTATACATCTCGTGCCGATCTGAAGACCGTTATTTTAGATAAAAATCCGGCGGTGGGTGCGTTAGCAATTACGCACAAGATTGCTAAATATCCTGGCGTTGCAGGAGATGTGAGTGGGGAAAAATTACTCGATGTGATGCGGGAACAAGCGATCGCTTTTGGCACAACTTATCAACGCGCCCAGGTGTTCGGCATTGACGTTGAGGGGTCATTAAAAAAGGTTTATACGCCTGAAGGTACTTTTGTCGGCAAGACACTGGTATTGGCGACTGGTGCAATGGGGCGAGTGGCTTCATTTCCAGGCGAAGCGGAATTTTTAGGACGTGGCGTTAGTTATTGTGCTACTTGCGATGCGGCATTTTATCGACAGCGAGAAGTGGTAGTAGTCGGTAACAATCATGAAGCGATCGAAGAAGCTCAAGTTTTGACTAAGTTTGCTTCAGTCGTCCATTGGGTAACGGTTAAAGATCCGCAGGTCGATGATGTCTTAGCTCAAGATTTGTTGAAGATCCCGAATATTAAACATTGGAGTAAAACTCGCCTGACATTAATTGAAGGTAACGAAGCGGGAGTTACAGGGGTTCAAGTCAAACCAAAAGGACAAGCCCAGAGCCAATTGTTGCCTGTAGAAGGAGCCTTCATCTATCAAAGTGGTTCTAAACCCATTACCGATTTTGTCGGGGGTCAGGTGGCGGTAAATGACGATGGGGGAATTAATGTCAATGAGCTAATGGCGACGAATGTAGAGGGTGTTTGGGCGATCGGGGATATTCGGAATACGCCGTTTAAACAGGCCGTTGTCGCGGCTGGGGATGGCTGTATTGCCGCGATGTCGATCGATCGCTTTCTCAATAGTCGCAGATCGATTAAGCCCGACTGGGATCATACATAGTCTCATTTCTGACTGGATCGGCAGGTGGGTAATACAACTCCGATCGCAAAATCCAGCCCGTTTGTTGCTGCACGTAAGCGTGGGTACTCATACCTTGCTGCTTCGCAGTTTGAGCGACTTGCCGATAATCCCAACCCATTAGTTCGCAGAGTTGACGCTGACGCAATCCTGTTAGCGGTGACAAGTTATCTAGATTTGATTTTGACATCTAAATTTGGTGGTTGTTATCGGCGGGGACAGCCTCAGTAAAATGTCTAGCGGCGGTGTCGCTGCTGCTTCTGAGTCTGATTATACTCAGCAATGTGAAACCAGGGTTATGGCTCGATCGTTACAGCGACTTCCGCTGTGGTTTGACTGCATAAGTGCGACTCCACCAGATAATTGCACCTGTGACAAATAATCCGATGGGAGTAATCCCGATTGCTGTCATTGCAGCAATCGTGTTCTAATCCGGACTGCAAGCACGACCGTTTTCGATCTCCCGGACGAATGTCGAAGCTAATTTATCGCTCTAGCCGATCGAGTCTTCGTTTTCTGGCGGTGTTTTCACATCACCCACCCAGTACTCAATAGCACCACCGGGGCTAAACCGACGAAAACATATATAGCAATCCTAAATGAGTTTCTCATTTTATAGTA
>NZ_JANPLS010000252.1:0-20651 GCF_031422475.1 Chamaesiphon sp. VAR_48_metabat_403 | reverse complement strand
ATCCCGGACAAATTTTGCTTTCCATAGTTTGGAAATTCACCGACTTGAGATCGACACCGCCGCAGGTGACAAATTCTTCTTTAAAAGCACCTTTGCCTGTAATCTGATATTCACCGCGATTGAGTTCTTGAATCAATCGATCGAGCGTTTTATTTGCCAACCCCGCCCACCGATCTCCAGCTTGAATGCCGATATAACTGGTTAAAGATTCCCACAAGCGATGGGGAATCGGCACGGGACAACTATTTTGAATGGTTTTTTGGGGTAATTGCGATTTGACAGCGAGGATTAGTTCTCGCAATTTATCGGGGCGATATTCTGGCAACCAATCGATAATGAGGGTAGTTTGATACCGAGATTCGGATAGAAACCGCGCGCCCCAGGCCGATAATTTTAGCACTGCGGGGCCGCTCACACCCCAATGGGTAATTAATAATGCCCCAGCTTGATTTAAAGTCGCTTTTTTACCAGATCCAGCTAATGTAACTGTGGCAGCTTTAACGCTGACTCCTGCTAAATTTGCCAGTCGCGGATCGGGGATATTGAAGGTAAATAAGGATGGTACGGGGGTAACGATCGGATGTCCTAGTTGTTGCGCCCACTTGTAGGCACTGGGATTGCTACCCGTAGCGAGTAAGACTCGATCGGCTGTCAGAACTTGCCCGGATTTGAGGTTTACAGCCCATCCTGAAGGCTGCTGGGGCGTAATTTCACTCACGGCAGCCCCCGTCCAAATTTTGACCCCAGCAGCCGCCGCAGCGTCCATTAAGCACCGGACGATCGTGTCGGAGTCGTCGGTAGTCGGAAACATCCGTCCGTCGGCTTCGGTTTTGAGTTTGACCCCACGATCGGCATACCAAGCTACGGTATCTTGAGGTTGGAAGCGAGTAAATGCTCCCCGCAGAGCCTTATTCCCGCGCGGATAGTACTGCACTAATTGAGTAGGATCGAAACAGGCATGAGTGACGTTACACCTACCGCCACCAGATATTTTGACCTTAGCTAGGGGATATTTACCCGCTTCGAGCAGGGTAACGCGGGTATCGGGATAAGTTTGGGCGCAGGTAACAGCAGCAAAAAAGCCAGCCGCACCGCCGCCGATGATGATGATTTGAGACACGGGAAGAGATGGGAGTTGGGAGATGGGAGGGCGTTGGGAAAATCCCCTCCCTGGAGGGGTGCCCGTAGGGTGGGGTGGGTAGATCTTCGCTAAAACCTAAAGCCTAAAGCCTAAGCCCCATGAGCGCGGGGGGTGTCGTTACTATCGCTAGGAACTACTTTGGGTGTGAATTTAGAGACTTCGCCTGCGGTGGTGGCTGCGGTATCGGTGAGGGCGGTTCCGGTGGCGAGGGCGGTGAGTTTGGCTGTTAAGATCTGGCGGGGTTGTTCGCCGATGGCTTGGGCGAGGACTTCACCTTTATTATCGAAGAAGACAAAATGGGGAATGCCATCGACGCGATATTTGGTGACTTCTGGCAGCCATTTGGTATTATCGACATTGAGCATCGAAAAGTTAATCCGATCGCTAAATTCAGCTTTAATGGCGGCGAGATCTGGTGCCATTGCCTGACAACTGGTACACCAATTAGCATAAAATTCCATGAGTGTGGGTTTGCCATTACTAAGCGCGATATCGATCGGTTGTGCTTGTTTGGCTTGGGTTTCGAGACTATCTGTAAAGTTTTGAGCGCGTACGCCGAGGGCGAGGGCGACAACTAAGATAATGGCGATCGTCACGATCGCAAAGTTACGCATTCGTTGTGGTGCGGGGGTTGATTGCATAGTAATAAGTTTAATATTTGATAATAATACGTAGATTTAATATATCGCGCTGTTTGCATCATCGGGTCTAACCCAGTTGTCTAAACGTCTCGATCTCCAGTGTTAAACTGTCAAATATCAACTGTCAACTGCTTAAAAGATGTTGTCAATTCCTACATTCCCCGAAGTCGATCGCGAGCTAATTAGATCGCTAGCTGTTTATAGCGATCGAGAATTAGTTAGTTTGCATCAATTACATCCCGAACAGGGTAAATTTTTTACAGCGTTATTTTGTCGGTATGGGGCGATCGTACATAGTGTGGTTCAACATGCTGTGGAGTCTCAGGTTCAAGCCGATTATCTATTTGCGATCGCTTGGCAACAAATTTTTGACGAGCTAGATCGAGTCAAACTTTCGGCAAATGCCGAAGCTACTAATTGGCAAAATTGGACGATCGATATTACGGGTAGTACGATCGATCGCACTGAGATTCCACCAGCAGATCGGATTCGCTATAGTTTAGCCGCCGCACCCCCACCATTAAAATGCTACCTCGAACGGGCACTCGATCGCATCCCGCCGCTATCGCGCCTAATTGTGGTGATGACTCAAAACCTGAAGTGGAACGAACAGCGGATCTGTGCGTATTTACAAGGTGAGGGGCAAAAAATTCCCGTCGCTAGTATCCCCGATTATCTGGCGGAAGGCTATCGACAATTAACAGCGGCGATCCCTGAAGATATTCGAGATTTATATCTGCTAAGTGCTGACGCGCCGACGTTGTTAGAAAGTCGATCCTGAAGCAGCAGCGATCTTTTCAGCAAGCCAACGATCGAACATTTCGGAGAGAATTTGCTGCTGGAGCTGTTCGTCTAGCTGAGGTTCGACGATCTCTTCGACTTGAATTAGATGTACGCCGACTGCGGTGACGATGGGTTTGAGCAGTTGGGGTGGCTTTGCTGCAAAAATGGCTGCGGAAAGTTCGGGACGAAGTTGTTTGCGTCCAACTTTACCCACATAACCCCCACGGCGGCGAAGTTCGGGGTTGGTAATATATTGCTGTGCGACATCTGCAAAGCTGAGATCGCCTTCAAGCAGGGAGTAGTAAATCTCCATTGCTAAATCGGAGTCTTCGAGGATGACTTCGTAGATAATGGCACCGCTATAGTCGAGCAGATTTTGGTAGAATAATTGCTCGATCCGATCGCCAAATAAGTGTTCGGCTAGTTTGTGAGAAATTAGATCTTGAGTGACCATATCTTCAAAATCATCGATCGATAGGCATCTCTCCTCCAGCCATTTCTGAGTGGCTTCGGCACTCTCTAATTGGTTGACAAGCCGAAACTTATCGGCGGCTGTTTGTAAGTCGGTGGTGGTGAGTTCGATGCCGACTTTCTTGACTTGACGATCGATTGTTTTCCGGCGCACGATTCGCTGTCTTAATTCGGGTATTTTACCTGCGATTTTAGCTTCGTAGATTAATTCTCGATCGCTAATTTGGTTGTCGATATTTGTGGTCATTATCCATCAAGTTATTTTAACGATTATTAGTACTTAATTTTTTAAAAGGATCGAGTATAAAGTCGATAATTCGGCGGTGGCGAATCACGATTTCGGCAGTAGCTGGTTGACCTGATTTAAATGGCAGGCAATTACCTTCATATTTAATACAAGACTGACCTAGTTGTACTTCAATTTCATAACTAGCGATCGTTCCTCCCGATGTCATCTGGGCGATCTTGGAGTTGGGAGCGACCCAGGTTAATTTCCCCTTAACTACATCATAACTTTCAAATGGGAATTCATCAAATTTGAGTTTGACATCTTTTTGGATGTTAGGAGCGGCTTTTGCATCTAAAGAGTTACGTAAGGATTCGCTCTGAATGGCTGGGATTTCGCCTTTGAAGACTAATCCGCTGGTGTTGGAGGCAATTTCAACAATTAGTTGTTTGGGCTGGACTACAGCTCCTTCTCGGTTAATTGGCAGTTCAAAAATTGTGCCATCTGTATTGGCTTGGATGGTGTGTTTTTTGATTTGGCTAGTTAAGAAATTACTTTGCGCTCGATCGCGGGCTATTTCCGATTTTAAAGCTACAATTTGACTTTCAACTTCTTTAGACTGCTGTTCGGTTTTAAGTACGGCAATATTACCACCTTTTGTCAAGCTTTGAGAACCGCGTTGTTGCTCGACAAGCCTGAGTTTCGACTGAGCGATATCTGATTGATTTCGCGAGATTGTACCTCGATAAATCTCCTGTTGCTCTTTTAGTCTGAGTTTGGCTTGCGCGATATCGGCTCGACCTTGCTGTAAGATTTTTTGATAGTTTTCTTGTTGTTCTTTAACTCGAAGTTTTGACTGTTGGAGTGTGGCGAGTGCTTGGGTGAAGAGCTGATTTTTTTCGAGCGCGATAGTCGCAATTTCTTTAGTTTTAATTTGAGCGATCGCACCAGTCTGATAGAGTTTACTATAACGGCTGACTTCGGTTTGAGCATCTGTGAGGCGATTCTGCGCCATCAAATGGTTAGTTTTAGCATCTAGTACTCCTTGCTCGGCTTGACGCACTTGAGTGAGTTTTTCAGCCTGCTGGAGATTATAACTGGATTGGCGATCGGCAAGGGTTTGTTCGGCTTGACGCAGTTGAGCTAGTTTTTCGGCAATTTGGTTGCGAGAGTTAGTTTCTAGGGTGGCAATATTTTGCTGTGCTTGGGCGATTTGGGATTGTTTTTCGAGCAGTTGTGCTTGATTTTGCTGTTGTTGAGCGGTAGTTCCCACCCCCATTTGATTTTTCATCAATAATAATCGATCGAGGCGTTGTTGCGCGCCATCGAGTTTGAGTTGATTTTGATATAGTTGTTCGCGGACATTTTTGGCATCGAGTTCCATAATTATTTGTCCGGCTTTAACGGTATCGCCTTTTTTTACATATACTTTCAGTACGGCGACGCTACCTTCAATATCGGCTTCACGTTTAATGGTATTACCTTTTGCTTCTAATCTCCCTCTGGCGGTACCAATTTCATCCATCTGATAAAAACACGCCCACGGAATGGCAATCCCAACAAAGGCTACTAGTAAATATAATAATCCCCGCGTCCACGGGAGAGGCATCATATCGATTAATTCTTTTGCCGAACTCGACCAATCATTTAGTTTGCTCAGTGTGGTATGAGCGATGCCTGTAAATTGACTGGGTGAGTTATCTTCAAAATTAGCTGTACGAACTAATTGACTCGATTCGGAACTTTCTATTTGGGAAGAGCGATTTAATTTTACAATTCGATCGCAATTAGGCTCTCGATCTTGGAGACTGTGTACATCTCGAATTTTATCGGCTATTTCTCGATCGATATTTCCTTTGACTAGATATGCTTTAATAGATGAGTTGGGGAAATCACTAAGATCGCCACGATCGTTATAACTGCTGAGGATAATTATTTTAATATGCGGATGTTTTTGACTGATAATTCGAGCGGTTTGCAAACCGTCGAGTCGCGGCATATCGAGATCGAGTAAAATGATATCTGGCTGTAAATATTCGAGTTGTTCGATCGCATTATAACCATCTACGGCGGTACCAATAATTTGGATGTCTCGATGTGGCTGTAGTAAGGATTTAAGTTTTTCTCTGACTACCCGGAGATCGTCTACTAGTAAGATTTTTATCGGTTCTGGATGACTCGCGGCAAGCATGATTTAGTATTAATGATGAAGTTTATGGTTTGAGTTTAAGATGATTTTTATTAAACCGCAGAGACGCAGAGGACGCAGAGAAAGAAAGAGAGAGAGAAAAGTAAGTATAGTAATGTTCGATCTTAGCTTACAGTACATGGATTCACTATCCACTATTCACTATCCACTCAAAACTAATTGCTATTCTTGAATGGTAACAAGTTGCTGGTGATTTAAATGATAGTATTGTCCGCGTTTGTCCATGAGTTGTTGATGATTGCCGCTCTCGATCAACACTCCTTTATCTAAAACTAAAATTAGATCGGCGTTGCGGACTGTAGAGAGCCGATGGGCGATAATAACCGTACTGCGATCGCGTCTAATTTTCTCTAGGTTATTTTGAATTATTTGTTCTGATTCGGTATCTAAACTACTAGTTGCTTCGTCAAATATTAATAGGCGGGGATTGTTTAATAACGCTCTGGCGATCGCAATTCGCTGGCGTTGTCCTCCAGATAACATGCCGCCACCTTCACCAATTTCGGTGTCGTATCGCATGGGCATTTTCCGAATAAATTCATCGGCACCTGCTAATTCGGCGGCGCGTTCGATTTCTTGCTGACTGGCTCCTGGTTTGGCAAGTGTGATATTTTCTTTGACGGTACCGCTAAACAAAAATGTATCTTGATCGACTACGCCGACTTGCGATCGCAGGGAATGTAATGAAATACTGGTAAGGTCTTTACCGTCGATTTCGATCGATCCGTTGATGGGCTGATATAGTCCTAAAATTAATTTTGAGAGGGTAGTTTTCCCCGATCCGCTGCGTCCGACTAAGGCGATCGTTTGTCCGGGTTTAATCTCAAAATTTATATTTTCTAAGATATTAGTATCGGCATTTTTATTATATCTAAATGTCACGTTCTTGAATTTGACATAGCCTTTGAGCTTACCGATATCTTGCCGATGAGAGTCGCGATCTTCTTCCGGTTTAGCTTCAATGACATCGCACAATCGTTCGATCGCAATGCCGACCTCTTGAATCTTATTCCACAGTACTGCTAATCGTTGAAAGGGACTAATCACATTTGCCGAGAGCATATTGAACGCAAATAGCTGTCCGATTGTAAATTCACCAGAGATAACTAGCGATGCACCGAGCCAAATTAACGCGGTACTACTAATAGTATTAATTGTCGAACTAATCATCTGGATTTGAATGCCCATAATTTGTCCGCGATAGGTTTGCTTGATTTCGCGATTGAGTCGTTCTTCCCAGCTCCACCTGACCGATTTCTCCACAGACATCGATTTGACGGTACGGACACCATTGAGGGCTTCGATTAAATAACTATTTTCATCATTAGTCGCATTAAAGATCTCGCGCGACATTTTTTTAAGAAAGGGTGTCGAAGCAAAAGTGAGGATTAGAAATGGTGGAATTGAAATCAGCGTGACGAGGGCTAATTTCCAACTATAGATAAACATCAGCGTGGCATAGACAAACACCGACATTAAATCGAGCAAAACTCCTAAAGACTGTCCGGTAATGAAGCTTTGAATTTTATGATTCTCTTGAATCCGCGAAATAATATCGCCGACGTGACGAGAATCAAAATAGCTCAACGGCAAACTAAACACATGCCGAATGAAGCCAATTATTAAAGCTGCATCGATCCGATTGGCTGTCTGTGCCATTAAATATTGTCGTAGCCCCGACATCGCAATTTGAAATCCGCCAAAAATCAGCAAGCCGACCCCAAAAGCAGCTAAACTACTTTCAGACTTATGGACGATCGCCCGATCGAGAATTAATTGGGTAAAAATTGGCGAGATCAGTCCAAAAATCTGTAAAACGATCGAAGCGACAAAGATTTCGATGACTGTGGTGCGATGCGGGATGACTAACTGAAATAATTGCCATAAGTCGGTAGACTTACCCTCAGTTTTCTGGAGCGCGAGGGTAGGTTCCATTAACAAGCAAAAACCCGTCCACCCCTCGTTAAATTCCGGATATGTTAATTTCCGCTGACCGATCGCCGGATCGCCGATGATGATATATTGAGGATTAATTTCAAATACCACCACATAATGATTGCCTTCCCAGTGTAAAATCGCAGGTAGTTGTTGAGTTGCCAATCGATCGAGACTTGCTTTAACGGGGCGACTATTAAAGCCCAAATTCTCGACAGCATTTGCCAACCCTTTGAGCGATGCCCCATCGCGGTTGACATAAGCCAATTCCCTCAGCCGATTGATATTAAAATCTCGCCCCCAATATCTACCCACCATCACCACACACGCCGCACTACAATCGGCAGCACTATGCTGGGCGTAAAATGGGTAAGCATGAGTGACTTTGCGCCACCATTGCCCCATCTTTTGGCTGGGAGTGGGAAAATAAGCCTGTTTAAAGCGATGATTGCCTGGAGGCGCGGCTGGATCTCCTCCCTCGCTGGGATCTGGAGCTTGGGAAGTCACCACTGTAGGAGCTAACGGGCGAATCTGGCGATTGGCTAGCGGTGGTTGCGGATGGAGTCCGCGTTTGGGGCTATGGAGTGCTGAAGGTTCGAGTTCGCCCCTGAGAATTGCATCGAGATGCTGCGCGCGTTCGCTCAGATGGGTGCGAATTGCAGGGTATCTGCCCCACCAAGCCTCAATAACAGCTTGGGGAATAAATCCTACTAAAATTTCGATACCGCCTACTACCAGGGCAGCCTTGGCGAGGTAGGAACTAAAATCTGCATCGGGAAACAGAGTGCTCGCACCAAAGCTTTTACCGACAGTCAGCGTCGCGATGCGTTCGCCCTGAAGGTCGAATAATCTGACTTTCCCCGCTAAGATAATGTAAATGCCCGATCGACTGTCGCGAGACTGCCAAAAACTCGTACCGGGGATAATTGTCAATAACTCAGTCTGCACTTGAATTTCACTCAGATCTGCCAATGCGATCTCCGTTCCCAGTACTTGAGTCAATCGTTCGGTTGGAATAGTAGCAAGCAGGGAATTTTCAATCATAAGTTGTGGACAAATCGAAATAATAGCTATCGGTGCTAAGTAGATTTTTACTAGTTCCGATGGTTAGACGGTTGGCTCTCGTCGTACAAATCGGCAATAATTAGATGCGCCGATCTGGAGATCTGATTTTGAGGGAAACTTATACCATTGTCTAAGTTACCTTCTGCTTTAATATCGCCGAGCAACCGATTGACATGTCTGGCACTTATTCTAATATCAAATTCCTGAGATAATTGTTTGCTCAACCATTGCCCCGTCCAGCGAGAAAATGCGTAGCCTAAATCTTTTGGGCTGGTATTTACTAACTCTTTAAGTCGATCCAAATAGTCGGAAGTAACGGTTTTTGGACGACCGATTGGTTGCATTTGCCAATTGTGAGCTGCACCAGATTTGGCGATCGAGATCCAATATCTGGCAGTCAAGGAAGAACAATTTAACTGCCGACAAATTTGAGTCTGAGTCTTACCTTCATCGGCTAAAAGCATTATTTCAATCCGCTGTCGATACTCAGGAATCGTTTCTATTTTCAGGTGTTTTCCTAGTAGCTGACGTTGAAAGTGGGTTAGATATCGGCTAGATAATTGCTGCCGATCGAATCTATCGGTTTGAGTCATAATATTTTGGCCCAACTCTTAATCCAATATATGGTACGCGATCTTTAATGGTGCGATCGCTGTGCTTTACTATTTCTTAATTTTACTATTAACAATAGTAAATACTTGAGCAGCCAGTTTATCCGTATTCACTTAGCTAAAATTTGTTTTATTAGACACAAAGATATATTTAAATTAACTATTATCGGCAATCGTGCCGAATACAAATCGGCAATATGACTCAAGATAGTAAGTTTGGGCTGTTACGCGTTAAGCTATTATTCATTTAATTTACATCCCTTGTGCTCTCGCTTATTTTTACTACCTACATGCATCGAGTAAATAAAGACTGGAAATAAACTTTCCAATTGCCTGCTCGATCTCATAAAACCTTGGCATTTTATCCAAAATCGATCGTGAAAATTATTTTAGATGCAGATAATGTTTTTGAGTACCTCGATAATCTTAATTATTGTCAGATTGCCGAGCGATCGAATATCGAAGTTACGCTCGTACCTGCAAAAAACTTCAATTTATTACTAACATTTAGCGATGGTAGAACCTTATTCGTCAAGCAAGAAAATCGCGATTATTCCGGACAAACTAAAGGAGAATTTTGGGCTGCTTGGCAAATGCAGGAATTAATGGTGGCTTTTCCAGAGTTTGGCGATCGCACCAGACATTTTTTACCAGAGCTAATTTACTTCGATCGCGTGAATTCGATCTTAATAGTTAATTATCTTACTGATTATTGCGATCTGTACCGACATTATATTAATGAAAATCAATTTTCAACCGAAATTGCGATCGCAATTGGTAAATCACTAGCAAGTATCCACAGTCAAACATTCAATCGAGAACAGTACCGAGAGTTTCTAACACAATCTATTTTCGATCGATCTCTCGATTCAGAACCTAGCTATGTTGACGATCTTATCCGCCGTCTTGCGCGAATTACCCCTGATATTTTTGCAATGATGCCGATCGAATGCCATCAGTTTTTTAAGCTTTATCAACGCTTTCCTAGTCTAGCACGATCGATTGCCGATCTTCGCCAGTCGATCGCACCGAGTTGCTTAATTCATAACGATCTTAAACTTAATAATTTGCTTTTAGATCTGCAATGGCAACAACCAGGATCGCAGTTAATTAAATTAATCGATTGGGAACGCGCTGCTTGGGGCGATCCGGCTTTCGATTTGGGTTGTTTGTTAGGTAGTTATTTAGAAATTTGGTTGGATGGAATAGCGATTAGCAATACGCTGAGTATTAACGAGTCATTACAATTAGCAACTACACCACTAGAACTACTTCAACCATCGCTAGGTGCGCTCGTTGAGGCTTACTTAGACGGCTTTCCAGAAATTATCGCCACTCGGAGCGATTATCTCGATCTAGTAATTCAGTTTGCAGGAATATCTTTAATTCAACGTATTAAAATTACGATGGATGGAGATCGATTTTTTGGCAATCGAGGTATTATTATGCTCCAAGTTGCCAAGCAATTATTATGCGAACCACAAGCAGCTAAAATTACATTATTTGGTAGCGATATTACCCAAGCCGTTAAAAATAATAATTAATGTCATTTCAAACCCAATTAACATCGCTGGTAAATGCAGTTGAAATCGATCGCGATTTTACGATCCATCATGCAAATTATTTACCACTAACTATTTCTCCAGATTTACGGTCGAGATTTAAACAGCTTGCTCCCGAATTGCAAACAAAATATGTTGTCGCTCGAATCAGGAATTATTTGTACGATATCTACTTCGATCGAAGTTTATTAAACATCCAAGCAATTGAGGCAGCCGAGCTGGTAACATCTTCAATTAAAACCCAACTTATCGATGGTGTCGATGTTGATTTTTACCAGCGACTCCAGCAGAGTAATACCAGTCTAGGGTATCGAGATCTCAATTGGCAAATTATTGCCGAAACCGAAGATCGAGAGCTAATTGTTGTCAAAGATGGCTTGCATTTACACATCTCCCGCCAGAAACATCTGCCGCCAGAGTTTAAGCAAGCAAATATTGGTGAAACTACTTCAATTTACTTACCACATAATTTAGTCGATCGCGATACTTATATATCAGTTGGTAGCTATGGTTCGCCACAGCCATCTTCATCAGTGCAACTTTACTTTAATTTTACCCCCGATGCCGCAGTGGCGATCGTCCGAAAACTTACGGGTGAATTAAATCAATTAAAGATTCCCTTCCAGTTTGCCATCTTGCACGATCCTGCTTTATTTTATCGCTGTGATTGCGGTACGCTGCGGCTCGATCGATCTAATTATTCGATCTTACAATCGCTAATAGCAGAAATTTACCACGCCTACCAATCCGAATTTTCGCCCCAAGTGCCACTATTTACCAAGCTGCTGGCACCAGGATTGAGTATTGCCGAGGTACCAGTCACTGGGAGTTCGTTTGGGATGCAACGATGCGAACTACTCGCCACAGGCTTATTTACAGCCTGCGAAGGCGGGCAAATAGCTGCTGACAAGCTCAGCATTGTCGAGCGCGTGCTGAGGGCTGCTAAAGTCGATTTAGCCCAGCCATATCTCAATCCCGCTGGGAGCGACTGTTACGATAAATTTGGCTAAAACTAATACAATTATGTCTCCTAAAATTAGCCAGTGCGATCGTTTTGTCCGCCGAGAATTACGGCAATAGTAGCGATTGAGTCGGAATATACATAGATTTAAGCGATCGCCGATCGCCCTAGCCTAGATTTTATACATATCGTTATGTCTTTTCGATCGAGTCTAGAGGGTTGTATCTCAATAGTCGATCGGAGATTATTGGATGTGACCGAGATCGCTAGCTAGGGATGACTTAGTTAGTGGTTCAAAACTTGTAATCAGGAACGGATCGAACATGGCTTTGATTGAAATCTCAAACTTAAAACCTGCTGGTAGCGAACTATTTGCCAGTGAAGAAAGCTTTTTGACAGAACTTCAAGCAACCGATAGCAGCCAGATTTTTGGCGGCGGTGGACACAAGCACGGCGGTGGTAGCAAGAAAAGTAGTAAGAAGAGCAGCAAAAAAAGCAACAAAAGTAGCAATGGTGGCGGTTATGGCTGTCCTCCCCATCCTTGTTTCCCTTGCCACTAATCGATAATCGATCGATTACCGATTAAATTTTATAGATATTACCCCCAACCTACCACTTGCAGATCGAGTAGCTTGGGGGTAATGCATTGTCTATTCTTTGACACCCGTGCTAGCAACTCCCTGAATAAATTGCTTCTGTCCGATTAGAAATAGTAACACGATCGGTACCGTCGCAATCCCTACCGCTGCCATCAGGAGTTGCCAACTATTAGTAAACTGCTCTTGAAATTCGGCTAAAGCCAGTTGTACCGTCCGCAATTCGGGACGAGTCGTAAAAATTAGCGGCTTGAATAAATCGTTCCATTCGCCGATAAATGCAAATAGAAACAGCGTCACCAGCGCAGAGCGGGATAATGGCAAGATAATTCGCCAGAGCACTTGCAACCGCGTCGCCCCATCGAGCATGGCTGCTTGCTCGAGTTCGATGGGAATAGTCAGAAAAAATTGCCGCAGTAAAAAGATCCCAAACCCACTAGCAGCCGTAGGGAGAATCAGACTGCTGTAAGTATCGAGTAAATGTCCCCACTTGAGAATTAAGAAGATCGGGATTACCAGTAGTTGAAAAGGGATGACGAGCGTTGCCAGTATCAGCAGCAGTAAAGCTTCCCGTCCCCGAAATTTAAGTCGCGCCAGCGCGTAACCTGCCAATGCCGATGTAAAAATTTGGGCAGCCGTTACCGCTAGTGCCACCAAAGTGGAATTTGCAAACGCCAAGATAAAGTTACCTTGCTGCCAAGCCGCCTGATAGTTGGCGAAAGTGATGCGAGTCGGCAAGCTGAAACCATTGGCAGTAGACCCGACTGGCGTAATTGAAGTGATGAAAACCACCACTAATGGAGCCATAATTAAGCCAGCACCAATCAGCAGCAGCAGCCAGTTGAGAATTTGCCACCAACGAAAATAGCCAGGATCGGATAACTTATGCACGGTTTTGGTCAGCGATCGGTTAAGATAGAAGGGTTTGAAGATAGTAATAAATCTTTAGATTACCTTGTAAAACATTACAATTGCTGTATGTGTTCGCGGTAAAGGTGCAGCCACCAGTCGGTTGGGCATAAAATTAAATATTATTAGGATACACAGGAGAAATCTAACTTATGGTGCAGATTGCGGCCAGTTTGGAACTTAACTTTACCAGCGAGACCTACAAAGATGCTTACAGTCGCATCAATGCAATTGTGATCGAAGGCGAACAAGAAGCCCATGAAAATTATATTACACTGGGCGGATTATTGCCGGATTCCCAGGACGAACTAGTCAAGTTAGCCAGAATGGAACAGCGACACAAAAAGGGTTTTGAAGCCTGCGCTCGCAACCTCACAGTGACTCCAGACCTAGATTTCGCCAAAGAATTTTTTGCTAGACTGCACGAAAACTTTCAAGTTGCGGCTGCTGCGGGTAATGTAGTGACTTGTCTGTTGATTCAATCGCTGATTATCGAATGCTTTGCGATCGCAGCTTACAATATCTATATCCCAGTTGCCGACGCTTTCGCACGGAAGATTACCGAAGGTGTAGTTAAAGATGAGTATATGCATCTAAATTTTGGTGAAGTTTGGCTGCATGACAATTTTGAAGCCGCCAAAACCGAATTGCAAACCGCCAACCGTCAAAATCTCCCCTTAGTGTGGAAGATGTTGAATAATGTTGCCAAAGATGCCAAGGTGCTAGGCATGGAAAAAGATGCCCTAATTGAAGATTTTATGATTGCCTACGGTGAGGCGTTGAGCAATATCGGTTTCAATACTGGCGAAATTATGCGGATGTCAGCCTATGGCTTAATTGGCGCATAGTTTGGTTAGGAAAGATGCCCCGATCGAAGATTTGACGATCGCCAAGCGCAAGCGGGATTTTGGGTGTGGGAGAATGGGAAAGAAAGAGTTAGGACAGTTGCTGCTCAGTCCCCCGTCCCCTCGTCTCCTACTCTCCCAGTCCCCTAAAAATCTAACCCTGCGCCCCCAATGTTTTTAGATCGTTAATTTGTGCTTTTGTCAAGCCCTCGACACCAGCAATATTCATCCCCTCATAGGGACGACAGGCGCGACGGGTAGATAGTAGACTGCCATCAGCTAGATCCCAAATCCGCACGGTTTCATCTTCACTCGCACTAGCCAAAAATCGACCGCAATCACTGGTGGCGACAGACCACACCCAGCTTTGATGCCCTGTGAAAGTATCGGTACACAGTCCGGTTTCCATCGACCAAACCTTAATCGTTCGATCGGAAGCACCGCTAAAGAGCCATTTACCGTCGCCACTATAGGCGAGCGATAAAATCCAACCTTCATGTCCGACGAGGGTATGACATAGCGCGCCAGTTTCGATATTCCACATCAGAATTTGGCGATCGAGACCGCCGCTAGCCAGAATGGTACCACGCGGATCGAAAGCCACCGCGATCGCCCGATTGGTATGTTGGGAGAAAGTTTGGACTGGATCGGAGTCGTGAAAATTCCAGAGTTTAATGGTCCGATCTTCGCTGGCACTGGCAATCAGATCGCGATCGGGATGATAAGCTAAACCGCCAATGCGATCGGTATGTCCGGTGCGAACGTGCAAACATCGCCACCGATGGGTGTCCCAAATTCTGACGCTCAAATCGCTACCGCTACTGACTAAATATTTACCATCGGGACTGTAGACGAGGGCGAGAATACTATCCGTATGTCCCCGCAAAATCTGGAGACAGGCGAGAGTGTTGGCATCCCAAATCCTAATCGTGAGATCGTCGCCACCGCTAGCAAATGTCACTCCCTGGGGGTCGTAAGCGACAGAAATCGTTGATTTAGTATGGCCTGCTAACTGATGTAGATAAGTTTGCCGATTCTGCTCCGCAGACACTTCGTGAACGCAGCCCCACACCCGAATCAGAGCATCGTGACTAGCCGTAATTAACGTCTGGCAATCTGGACTCCAGGCGATCGATTTAAACCAATTCGTATAACCATTGAGTGACTGCAAACACTTACCATCGCTAACTTGCCAAAACCGAATCGTCCGATCTTCCCCGCCGCTAGCGAGGAGATCGCCATCGGGATGAAATGCGACCGACCATAATCGCTCGCTATGTCCCTCCAGCCGATGCAGACAGCAACCGTCGCTCGTCCGCCACAGGCGCAGCAGTCCCCCCACCCCCGCACTAGCAAAATACGTCCCATCGGGACTAAACATCGCCGACCAAATCTCATCGCCATGTCCGGTCAACACCCGCCGACATTCTTCCCGATCGGGCACTTCATCCGTACTCTCAGAGACATCCCAAAGGCGCAAGGTACCATCGAGACTGCCGCTGAGGAGTGTGGTGCCATCAGGATGATAATCGACGGTTGTAACCAGGTTTTCGTGCCCCTGTAATACCCGATCGCACCGACCGCTGGCCACATCCCAGATCCGAATCGTCCCATCGGCACTTCCACTGGCTAACCGATCGCCATCTGGATGAAATTTTACCACCATCGACCAATCTCGATGCCCCTCAAATTGACGGATACATTTCCCCGTATGCAGATTCCAATAATAGATGAGATTATTAGCACTACCGCTAGCCAAATAGCGACCGTTGGGACTAAAACCAAGTCCGAGCGTGTGAATGCCATCGCCGATCGTTTTTACACAGCTACCATCTTGCAGATCCCAAAGTTTAATCCGGCGATCGTCGCTAGAACTAGCTAAATAACGACTATCGGGACTAAATTGAATCGATCGCACCCAATTATCATGTCCCGAACAAGTCAGCAAAAATTGACAGTCGCCAACCGACCACAACCGAATTTCGCCATTACTATCGCTAGCCGCAAGTAGCTTGCCATCGGGACTATAGGCGATCGCCAGAATACTACTAAAAGTCTGGGTGAAAGCGCAATCGACCATCTGGGCGTTGGTAAAATCTACCCGCTTTAAATCGATACCGACTAAATATGCCTGTCTCACCACCACCGCCGAGCAGTCTAAATCGGTCAAATCTTGCTGGAGATGCGTTAAAAAATTCAGCAGATTGCCTGCTAAATATCCCGGTTGGAGCGAATGGGCGACTTGCCAATTGGCTAATATGTGGCGGAGATGCTGCCCGATTTGGTGCGGGTTGCCGATTTGCGTCCGCAATACTTCGATCGCGGGTTGAACGATCGTCCGTAATTGCGCCAGTCTGAGATACTCCTTGGCATTTGCCTGAACGATCGCGTGAGTATTTAGCAACACAGGTTGCGATCGTTCGATCTCAGTACAAATCTGCTCTACAAATTTGCCTGTCACGTATTCCATCACCATTGGTTGCAACGTCCAATGTCGCTTACCGCGTTGACGCGATCGATCCCAGGCAACATCGCCCGGTTCGGAACGCGAAAAAATGATGCTGCGACGGTGCAAAGACTGTAAAGCACTCAGCAGATAATCACCCTGACGGTGCCGATTCCAAGCTGGGTGTAACGATCGGGTCAAATCGCCGATCGACATCGCCTCCCGCCCGATTGCCAGCCAGTACATTACCTGTTGCTCTTCGGTAGTCAGGCGTTCCCACTGCTGTTCCAGCAAAATATAAATATCTGCAAAGCCCAATTTATTCGATCTCAAGTACGGGAAAATCTCACTCACATCCCCATCGGCGACTTCCTGCACCGTTGCAGCAATTAGTTGAAATGCCAGTGGATTACCGCCACAGTAGCGATCGATCTCTGCCCATTCTAACTGTGCGATCGGCAGACACCCTCGATCGGTAAAAATTCGTTGTCCGGCGGTGGCATCCAATCCTGGTAAAATTAAAGTCCTGACTTTGGCATGAATACCTTCGAGATGACCGATCTCAGTCGGTTTTTCCCTACTGGTGAGCAATAAACAGCTCTGATGATTCAGCCGCCCTAAAATGCTAAATAACTCACCATAATCGGCATAGCCCGATCGATATTGTCCCACCTGCGCCCCTGCCTCAAAAATTGATTCGGCATTATCCAAGACAATCAAACAGCGATGTTTCTGACAAATTTCTAATAATAATTCGAGTTGACTAGTCACCATCCTCGGCATCAAATCTACCGATAACTGCCGCAAACTGCCACCGCGATCGGGTTTCAACTTCAAAGCACCAGTCAAAGTGCGAATTAATTCTGGCAATAATTCCTTCAACGGGAGCGGATTGAGCAAACTCCGCCATACGATACAGCTAAATCGATCTGGATCGAGCCGTTCTGGATCGGCTTGAATCGCGGCTTGAAAATGTTGAACCAGTTCTAGGGAAATCGTCGTCTTGCCCATCCCACCCATCCCCAAAATCGCCACCAAGCGACAACGATCGTTTACCATCCATCGTTCCAGGCGATCGCGTTCTAGTTCGCGTCCGTAAAATGCCGAAATGTCCATCGCCTCTCCCCAGTCGATTCCTGGTGAAACCGCATCGGCGATCGCCGCTTGCGGCTTGACAAGTGGCTCAAATGATGTTAGCAATTCTCTGAAATTTCTTTTAGAAATCTTGCATTGAGTCGCGATCGATAGCATCCGCCATACTTGGGCACCGATGCATTTGAGGTAATTACTTTCATAACCAGCAGTTTTAGCCAACTCTCGGTACGATCGACCCTGCCAAGCCGCCCGAAATACCATTTCTTGAGGCGGAGTCAGATACCTTGGAGCCAGCAATTCTTTAACGATCGCCTCAGCACGCTCTAATTCCATTGATTATCCTCTCCGCAACAAGTTTTACGTCGATGCTACTTAGGATAACCGATTGGAGTGGGGGACGGGGGACTGGGGAACGGGGAGACTGGGAGACTGGGAGACTGGGAGACGAGGGGACGAGGGGACGGGGAGAGTATTTAAGATTGACTTTACCCTTTACCCTTTACCCCTAAAACCTAAAGCCTAATCAATCGGAATTTCTTGTAATAACCGTTCGATCGTTTGAGAGCCGCGCCGACCGCCGATCGTTAGAATGCGATGCGATAATACATAGATTGCCAGATCCTTGACATCATCGGGTAAGGCATAAGCGCGCCCTTGCAACCATGCCCAGGCTTGTGTCGCCCGGTAGAGTGCCACCGAACCGCGCGGGCTGACACCCAAGCTAATTTCCCGATCGTGGCGTGTGGCGCGGACTAAATTGACGATATACTTCTGAATGGCTGCATCTACTTTGACTTGTTGACACTGCTGCTGCATTGATTGAAGTTGCTCTAGCGAAATACAGGGTTCTAAAGTAGCGATCGAATTACCAGTCGATAAGCCTTGCAACATTTGTAATTCTTCCTTTGCATCTGGGTATCCCAAACTCAGAGACACCATAAATCGATCCATCTGTGCTTCTGGTAGTACGAAAGTCCCCTGCGACTCGATCGGGTTTTGGGTAGCAATTACAAAAAAAGGTGCCGCCACTGTGCGCGAATGTCCATCTAAGGTGACTTGTCGTTCTTCCATCACTTCTAGTAATGCCGATTGAGTCCGAGGAGTCGCGCGGTTGATCTCGTCTGCCAGTAAAATATTGGTAAATACTGGCCCAGCGATAAATTCAAATTCCCGACTGCCAGGGTTCCAGATATTCGTCCCGGTAATATCGGAAGGGAGTAAATCTGGCGTACATTGAATGCGCTGAAATTTGCCATCGATCGATTTTGCCAGCGATTTGGCAAGCAAAGTTTTACCCACGCCAGGAACATCTTCTAGTAATACGTGCCCCCCAGCCAGTAGAGCTGTTAACACAAGCTGAATCGGACGATCTTTACCCACAATCTGGCGGGCGATATTCGCTCTGAGCCGCTCGATGGGTAATGGGGAAACAAGAGTAGCCATAGTTTATTACTGGGGTAGTCGAATGAATCGCGATTTTTAAGAGATCGTCAATTCTGGTTCGGGGTTAATTTTTGGTATCACTCTATATTGCCCACTTCCGATCGAGACTATTCCATCTCCGATCTCCGATCTTCCAACTCCGATCTCCCAGTGGTGTTGCAATCCAAGCACCACGCCATATCTGGTGTCTTGAATTTCGATCGAAATTTAGCGTACAATCTAACTCCATCCCTATCTCTTTTGGTAAAAATGTACTATAATAGAAGTAGCCAGATTTAACCCCCGATCGAACTTTCAACTGCCAACAACCTCAGTGCATCACCAATAAATTCATTCGCCCCTTTTTGGTGTCCCCCATGTTATCAGCTCCTCCCAAACCCGCCAGCATTACTACCAATCCGCAGAGTCGATTTGCGACCAAATCTGCCGTAGCCATGCATCTCAAGCGATCGCCAGATGAAATTTATCAAGTCAATTGTTGGCGGTATGTGGTACATGTTGTTGGCAAAAAAACGAGTACATTTGTCAGCTATGCAGACTTACCGCCGATCGTTGGTGTAGCATTGCCTAACCATCGAGACGTTCGTGCTTGGCGCAAACGTTGGAAAAAATACGACCATATCGCGCCGCTATTTTGGCACAACTTCTATGCCGAAAAACTCCGCCGAGTGCAGACAATGGCAGAACTCCAAGCCTGGGAAGAAGTCCTCAGCTATGTCGGATTTGGCTTACCAGAATCCAGCCGCATCGAACTCGAAGGCATCTGCGCCGAAATGACTCACTTTCTATTTAGTCATGCAGCATAGAGTTAGTGGAAAGTTGAAAGTTGAAAGTTGAAAGCGGGGAGTTGACGGCTAACTCCCTATTCCCTATTCTCTAGAGTAAGTGGGAAGAACCACCATCAACAATGGGTTTCCCGTACCTGTACAAATCCTGGGGATTTGAGATGATAGATGTATCGACAAAAACCAACCCAGGAATCAACCGATGAACTTCAATATTCACTCTCTTCATAACTGGTATCGTAGTTTATTACAAAACCCCAAATATCGCTGGTGGGTGGTTGCGGCTTCTGTAGTTTATCTAGTCAGCCCGATCGATTTGGTTCCTGATTTCTTACCTTTTGCAGGGTTGGTAGATGATACGCTAATTATTTCTTTATTAGTAGCTGAAGTGGCTCAAGTCGCTAAAAATAAATTGCAATCCCAGAGCAATCGATCGACTGTAGATAAAGCAGATTTAACAGGTCAAGTTATTGATGTACAGCCAATTCGATAGAGAATCTGAGTCCGGGTTAAGGATATTTGCTTCATTTCAGCCTCCGATTAAAATCGGGGCTAGCGATGCAAGGTCCGCCTACGCGGACTAGGTAATTAGTCCGCGTAGGCGGACTTTGCATCACAAGCCGAGACTTCCAGTCTCCAGGCAACTCTTAACCCGAACTAACGTTAGATAATCAATCTAGAATAAAATAATGGTAGTAGGGGTAATTCATGAATTACCCCTACCATTATTTTGAGCGTTCGATACTTAATTTAAACCTTGAATTTATCTGTAATTCGTTTCATTGCTTCTTCAACATTTGCCCGACTATTGAATGCCGAAATTCGGAAATAACCTTCACCCGCAGCTCCAAAACCAGAACCGGGAGTACCGACAACAAAGCAATTTGTCAGCAGCTTATCAAAGAAATCCCAGCTCGATAAACCAGC
>NZ_JANPLS010000251.1:0-2027 GCF_031422475.1 Chamaesiphon sp. VAR_48_metabat_403 | reverse complement strand
CGTCTCATGCTAATTCGCTATTGCTTGCTACTAATTAGCAAGCAATTTATCTGTGTGCTTCTCTTCGTAACGACGGGGTTTAGTAGTAATTTATTTGCTACTAACTCTCGCTATTTTTGCCAATAAAAAAGGTCGGTTAACGACCAAATCTATGATTAATGAAACTCTATGCTAGCGCAACAACCTTCGACAGTTCAAGGTTTCACCTTCACAGAATTACTTCCAGGCTTAGTTATTTGTGAAGCTCCAGCAGACGATCCCCAAAATTGGGGTAATGCTGATACAAATGAACCCGCATTCCTCATCTATCTGGGCTACAACATACCCCAGGAAAGAGAAGAGTGGATCGCTCGATTACGCTTAATTTGGGGTATCTGTGGCGAGATTGTTTACCGTCCTAGCCAACGTGTTTCAGGTTACTGGCACGAGATTAAGATTCGGAGAATGCAGCGTTATTCAGATCCTACTGTCTTCGATCTCGACTATTTGAGCGAGTCAATGAGTTATGGGTTGGACTTTTTGGTTCACATGCGACAGCACGAACTAGAAGCCATTGCTTATGAGGAGATGGCAACATCACGGCTGTTAACATTTCGCTGATTCACGATCTTTTCGCTGCAATTAATTTCCTAGCACCAATTTTTATTGGTGCTTTTTCATCCCAATTACTGCTGGAACTCCACCGCTTCGCTTGGTAATAGCGAACGCTGGTACCTTTACCCTCAAGCAGTTTTCACCTCTAGCCTCAACTAATCACATCAGTCTCAACAACTGGTGTTTTCATTCACATTATCCAGGAAATTCATGACCACTACTACAAGTCGATATCTTACCGACGCATTACCGCCACCGATTTCTCCTATCCTTACGCACAAGCGTTGCGCGGCGAGAATCCCGCCCAGTGCGGTTATTTTGTGCCTCTGAGTCAAGCTGAGAAAGCTGGCTGGAAGAACCTTGAAGGTACCGAAATGACTGAGTACGCCTACAACAGTGGGCAAACTGAGGTGGGGATTTTACTCCAAAAACCTCGGATGATCCTCACTCCCATCTGTCAATTGGGCGCATTCGATCGTCAAGCCAGTCAAACCGAGGAAACTCTAGACGTACTGGGCGAATGGGATCGTGCCAAGCACAGTAACGATCCTAACGCTGGTAACTTCCAAATCTTCTTGGTGATGTTTATGGACGCTAACAAGCAGCCCCTTCACGTTATTCCACTCCGACTGTTCGCCAAGGGTTCCCACCAAGCGACTCTATCGATCGAGTGGCAAAAGTTTTGTACCTCAGTGGCGCGTTGTCAGGCTGAAGCAAACAAGACTTTATTCCGCCCTAAGAACGAAGTTTTCAATGCCCTGTGCATCTTTCAGCCAATTATCATTCGCAAATCTGTCGGCGATAAAGTCAAATCCCCTGCCTGTTATATCGATGGCTATGTCCATCCCACTGTCGTCAATTGGCAGAGTTTCTTTATGGGTACTGACGAACGGCTTGCCGATGCCATTATTGATATCCTCAATCCTCGATCGCGCTCATTGCTCTCACCACCTACTGCTGGGACGATTATGTTGGCACCCGCGCCAGAGCTTATCACACCAGCCGCAGTAACAGGTGCTGCTACTCCACCAGTAGAAGATAACAGCAATGCGATCGATGTAGCTTCATCTCCTGTAGCTGAAGAATCAGCACCCGTACCAACTATTCCTACCACTTCGGTTGCGACTAAGACTAAACCAGCTCCCGAACCGGAATATATCGATCCGCCTGAGTTTGAGGAGGATGATGAGTTTGAAGAGGATAAAATCCCCTTTTAACTAATGCGCCAACCAATCGTTCTCGCCGACTATAAGGATGCTTTGACACCTTACCGCCGCTACCGAGAACGCTATTACTGTCCTGTTTGCAACGGGCACAATCTTACTTTCTCCCCAACAGGTGCCTGGATGTGTTGGAACGAGCCTACCAGAGAACATCGGGTTGAGATTATGGCTCGACTGGTACCAGACTTTAAACAGTTCGCCAGTAGAGTC
>NZ_JANPLS010000250.1:0-2193 GCF_031422475.1 Chamaesiphon sp. VAR_48_metabat_403 | reverse complement strand
CTCCCCCCTAATTTAAGATTGCACTCTCGATGCATCAAGAGCTACGATAGAGATACCGATCTTAAATTTTTATTAAAAATATCGGTATTAAGTCATATGTACGTCGTGGACTATAGTCCATCTGCTTTAAAGTAACAACCTTCTCTAGAATCTGACGAGCTAGTCTCCCAGCATAGAGGGGGCTAGGAGGTGTCATGCTAAGTCGAGAAGGTGCGATCGAGTTATCGGAAATTACTGACTTAAATCAACTCAAGTCAGAACTCAACCATCTACCGGGGGTAGATGTAGGCGACTATATTAGCGAATTGCCCAAAGAGCGACGGGCGATCGCCTTTAGATTATTGTATAAAGATCGCGCCATCAATGTCTTTGAATATCTACCCACCGAGATTCAAGAAGAGTTAATCGAAGCACTCCACGATACTCAAGTGTGTCAGATTATCGAAGCCATGCGTCCCGACGATCGAGTGGCATTACTCGACGAGCTACCTGCGGGAGTAGTCAAACGGTTATTACGGCAACTCAGTGCCGAAGAAAGGGCAGCGACATCGACGATTATCGGCTATCCTGAAGGCACGGCTGGACGGGTGATGACGACGGAATACGTGCGGCTGCGGCAAGGTTTGACAGTCGGCGAAGCTTTGGCAAAAATGAAACAAAGCGATCGCGATAAGGAAACGGTGTACTATGCCTATGTTACCGACGACAGCCGGAAATTACAGCAAGTCGTCTCGCTGCGGCAATTAGTATTCACCCTCCCCGATACGCCGATTAAAGATATTGCTAGCGATCGGGTAATTAAAGTTTATACCGAAACGTCTCAAGAAGATGTCGCGCGGCAAATGCAGCGGTATGACTTAATTGCAGTGCCTGTAGTCGATCGTGAAGATCGCTTAGTCGGGATTATTACGATCGATGATGTTGTTGATATTTTACAAGAAGAAGCCACCGAAGACATCCAAAAACTCGCTGGTGTGGGTAGCGGTGAAGATTCTTCCCTGTCCCCGCCTTGGAGTAAATTACAAAACCGCCTGCCTTGGTTGCTGGGAATTATGGCACTATATATCGGTGCCTCTAGTTCGATCGCCCCCTTTCAAGATACGATTTCTAAGGTGCCAGTACTCGCCGTAATTATGCCGCTATTTTCTAATACTGGCGGCGCAGTCGGCACTCAAGCCTTAACTGTCACCATTCGTTCCCTCGGTGTCGGTGAAGTCACTCCTGGCGATACCCTCGAAATTCTGGGTAAAGAGGTGCTAGCAGGCTTAGGAACAGCCATCGGTCTTGGTTTGACTATGATTCTACTCGCGCTGATTTGGACACCGCCAAGCGAACGCTGGGTAGCAGTGGTAGCCGGAATTGTGATGGCAACAAATACATTAATTGCCGTGACATTAGGGACATTATTACCGATGGGGTTCAAACGGCTAGAGTTAGATCCGGCTCTAATTAGTGGGCCATTAGTAACAACATTACTAGATACGATCGGATTTATTCTGTTTCTATCCTTAATTACGATCGGGAGTAATGTTTTACACCTGTAGCCGATCGAGGTTCAGGCAATCGCGTTGGCGTAAACCTGCCTTAGGCACAGCATACCAGAGGTAATCGTCTAAGTTTCGGATTGTAATAAATGTAAAATTGAGGTTTATTATGAGTCCTTTACTCGAAAAAATTTTGGCAGATGTAGACAGGTTGGAGCCATCCGAGCGATTGGAAGTAATCGCTCGTGTCATTGCTAGATTGCAGCAACCAGATCGTCCATTACCAAAAAATAAATTGAGTCGTAAAGAATTGTTTGGTTGTCTGCAAGGGCAAGTTACGATGGCAGCGGATTTTAACGATCCGCTGAACACATCCATATTGTGAAAATCTTTTTCAACCCAGTTCGATCGAGCGGTAATACTATCCTATGCTTGTTAATTACCAGCTATTCGCTATCTTGCCTAGCCGAGAATCAGTCGATCTCGATCGGCAGTATTCGCAATTCTAACTTACTCAAAATCCAGGGTACATTTTGCGACCTACATCTGTCTAGCGGTCGCCAAAAACGGGATGTTTTCTTATCAGCATATCAATCCCAATTTCAAAGTACAGCTTTAATGAATATCGATGGACGAGATTTGATGTTAACATCAGTGCGCGAAGTCCAAACCAAACGCGGATCGATCGCTACCTATCGCACGGGAAATC
>NZ_JANPLS010000249.1:0-2192 GCF_031422475.1 Chamaesiphon sp. VAR_48_metabat_403 | reverse complement strand
GCTCGACCTCTTTGAATGACACCATTCCTCATTTGGGTATTGAAATTATTAATTAATTGAGCATTTACCGCATTGCTACGATTTATATAAGCTTGAGCAATTTGTTGGCTGATTTGAATTAACTGCGCTCTTTTTTCATCGAGCATGGCAAATTTAGTCCCTAACACCCTCGCTTTAGCACCATCATTAGCTTGAATGGCACTGCGAGTCTGGATGGAAAGTTGATTATAGTTCCGAAAAATCTGAGCTAGTTCCAACTGAATCCGATACGTGGTGTCTAATGCGGTTTGTGCTGATGGATCGGCAGCATAGTAGGGAAGGCTTTGTAGCCCCAATTCGCCACATCGTTGAAGATAAACTGCTGCTTGCCCAGATGTTTGGATGAGGGCGTTATTAAGAGATCGATTTCCGGGTGTGTTTAGAAATTGCTTGAATGTTGCAAAAAAGTTATCGGATGCCTGAGTTGCCAGCTTTTCTTCTTTGTTAGCTGCATCTACTAAATAGCGATAACTAGCTACTTGCGCCAACACCATTGAACGAGGTTGTTCGATCGCTTCTGTTTGATTTAGGCTGTGACTGAGTACCGGAATCGGCATTAATATCCCGACAAGTATTGTCATGACACCTAGCTGAGTTGGAAATAATTTCATCGCTTTTTACTGGAATAAAGTTTGGTGAAATATGTGGAGATCGCAAAGGAATAAATCGACGATCGAGATATCGCCCTAACTTGCCTTCAACGCAGCAATTAGCCCCATCGTTTTTTGATATAAATTCATCTGCCCCTGTTGGCGAAATAATTCAGCAGCTTTACTCAAATCGATAATTGCCCCCTGGTTATTGCCCAAACCAGATTTAGCTACACCGCGATTCTCGTAAGCCTGAGCATATTGAGGCTTAATTTTAATTGCCCGTTCATAATCAGCGATCGCCCCCTTATTATCTCCCAGATTAAATTTAGCCACACCTCGATTATTGTAAGCCTCAGCAAGGTCAGGCTCAATTTTAATGGTGCGATCGAAATCAGCCATCGCTCCCTGGTTATCCCCTAGAGATAATTTGGCAGTCCCTCGCATGTAGTGGAAAAAAGCAGAGTCAGGATTGATTTTAATTGTGCGATCTAAATCGGCAAACCCTCCTTGGTTATCCCCTAGAGCAAGTTTAGCCGCGCCTCGACTATAGTAAACATCAGCATAGTTAGGATTAATTTTTATCGCTCTATCGTAATCAGCAATCGCGCCCTTTATATCAAACAGTTCATGTTTAGCTATGCCCCTATTCATATAAGCCATAGCATAGTTAGGATTAATTTTAATCGCCCGTTCATAATCAACTATCGCTCCCCCTTTATCTCCTAGAGCCGATTTAACATTACCTCGCCCAAGGTAAGCACCAGCTTCTTCTCGCTCGCGAATCATGTTGTCATAAATTTTCATTGCTTCTGCGTACTGTTTTCGATTTGATAAAATCAATGCTTTTTCTTCTACTAATGTTCGATCTTGTGGCTCCAGTTTAATTGCTGTATCGATCGACTCTAACGCTGATGCGTACTGTTCTCGGAACCTAAAGATTACGCTTTGCCATTTCCATAAGTAGTAATAATTGGCACGTTCTTTGACTGGCACTGCCGCGATCGCTTTGGCAATGGCAGCACTAGCTAGATCCAATCTGCCTGAATCGTATAGTGATAATGCTTTACCATAACTTCCAGTTAGGCTCTGACCTTTAGCGATTGCTTTGTCGAAGGCAGTTACAGATTTCTCGAATTGTTTAGTTCGATACAGTTGATTACCATAAGTCAGCCAGCGTTCGCCAGTGTCTTCAGGTGTAGGTTGGGCTAAATTTACCATTGCCATCTCGATGGTTTTTAGTGCGAGAGGGGTTAATGCTGGAACAGGAGTTTTGGCAGTTTTCAGTAATTTAGGATTGAGTTGCAGTCGTGGTGCTAGAGCGATGAGGGTTTGGATTGATATACCTTGACTATTGCCTAACATCACGTCCTGAGTCTGTTCGGCTCTGCCATGAATGCCGATAACTCTGCCAGCAGTATCGAAGACTCCACCACCGCTCATCCCGCCATAACTGATACTGCTATAAATAATGTTGTAACCGTTACCAAATGATTGTCTATTTTGAGTTTGAAATTTCCCTTGTTCGCGATCGAAAACATAACCAGGATTGAGTTGCCACTG
>NZ_JANPLS010000248.1:0-2754 GCF_031422475.1 Chamaesiphon sp. VAR_48_metabat_403 | reverse complement strand
CCTCTTGCCCATCCAGTTCAAATGCGAGTCAGGATATCCGTAAGTCTCACGCCTAATTGATTCTGGCGAGAAATGTCAAACTATAAGTAGTCACAAAAATCGCGTAAATTATAATTATTGATGCCCGTCGCAACTGAATCTACACTTGGCGAAATAGCATCCTCAACCAAAACTAAACTCTGGATGCCAGAGCAAGTATTGTTTACACCTGCTGCCATTGCAGAACCCTGGGGACAACAAATATTGGCGCGGATTCAGTCCTTAAATTTACCCATTAAAATCCTCTCCCACAACCGCATAACTGGATTACGGGGGGAGAATGAGCGCGAAACCTATCAAACTGCCAAACGCACTTTAGCTGTTGTCACAGCCCCTCCGAGTAGCTTCAAACTTAGCCCGATTCCCCCTTCCGCAGATTGGCAATTTCACCTCGCCCAAGGGTGTCCAGCTCACTGTCAGTACTGCTATTTAGCAGGTAGTCTCCAGGGGCCGCCCGTAATTCGGGCATTTGCCAATCTGCCGCAGACTTTGGCAAACTTGGCGGCTTACGAACGTAGTGGTGAAGTAACGAGTTTTGAAGTTAGTTGCTACACAGATCCTTTAGGCATCGAGCATCTAACCGGAAGTCTAGCAGAGTGTATCCGCTACTTTGGTACCCGCGAGGATGGATATTTGCGCTGGGTGTCCAAATTCGATCGGGTCGAACCACTGCTAGATTTGCCCCATAATGGTCGCACCCGCTGTCGCTTTAGTGTTAATGCCGCACCTGTCTCGCTCCGGTTTGAGGGCGGTACAGCGACTGTAGGGGCGCGATTAGAGGCATTGCGAAAGTTGGCTTTGCCTGCCGTTCGCGGCGGCGGTGGCTATCCGATTGGGGTGGTAATTGCGCCGATTATGCCGATTGAGGATTGGCAATTGCACTATGGTCAATTGTTAGACTCGATCGTGTGATTTCCCACTGGTGCGATCGGTAAAATATCGATCGCGGTCAACCAATTGAAGGCATAGCCAGCAGCGAATCCAAAACCTAAGAGCCAATACAATTCGCGTTTGATTTCTTTACGCGCTTCAGTATTGGGATCGATTAATCCATATTCGTCGGCACTTTGATAACCGTCGCCCAAAATATCAATCCCATCATTGGGTAAACCTTCTTGTGCCAAAGCCGAATAGGCGGCTTCAGCTTGAGTTCGATCGGTCAAAACTGCAATTAGATAATTCATTATCACCTCAAATTAAAATTTAATCTCGATCTAGCTAGCGATTCTCCAGGGGAGAGGCTACGCCAACGGCATTGCCAATGGTCGATCGATCTGACCTGGTTTCAACACAATTTTGATGCAGCTATCTTTTTTATGTTTAAAGATTTCGTAGCCGTGGGGGGCTTGTTCGAGCGACATACTGTGAGTAATTACAAACGAGGGATCGATGTCGCCATTTTGAACGCGATCGAGTAATGGTTGCAGGTACCTGTGAATGTTGATTTGTCCGGTTTTCATCGTCAAGCCTTTATTCATAAATGCACCCATCGGAATTTTGTCTACCAGTCCGGTGTAGACACCAGGCACCGAGACTGTGCCACCTTTGCGACAAGCGACGATCGCTTGGCGCAGGACATTAGGTCTGTCGGTTTCCAGCTTGAGAGCTTGCATCGTCGTATCGTAGAAGCCTTCCAACCCAGTCCCGTGTGCTTCCATCCCCACCGCATCCATAACTGAATCTGGCCCACGTCCGCCCGTCATCTCCTTGAGAGCTTCGCCCACCTCGACTTCCTCATAGTTGAGGACAGTTGCGCCGCTATCTTTAGCCATCTGGAGACGTTCGGGCACGCGATCGATCGCAATTACCCGCTCTGCGCCCAGCATCAAGGCACTGCGGATCGCAAATTGACCCACGGGGCCACAACCCCAAATCGCCACTGTATCCCCAGGCTGAATATCACAGTTTTCGGCAGCCATGTAACCAGTGGGAAAGATATCAGTCAGAAATACTACCTGTTCGTCGGTGAGTCCATCGGGAATCTTGAACAAACCTACGTCGGCAAAGGGGACACGGGCATATTCGGCCTGTCCGCCCGCATAACCACCAGTCAAATGCGAGTAGCCAAATAGCCCCGATGGGGAATATCCCATCACTGATTAGTAATTAGTAATAATGGTGTTACCCCCCAATTCCCCCTCCAGGAGAGCCTACGGTGTATACACAAGTCTAGAGTTGATGCGTAGATCTATACCCCACCCAACCTCCCCGAGGATGCGGGGAGGAGCTAAGTTATCGTTGACGATCTTCAACTTGATATATGATGAATTTCCCCTTGAAAAGTGGGACTCTTGTCCCCTCCCCTTTATAAGGGGAGGGCTAGGGTGGGGTATAGATCTACGCATCAACTCAAACCGACTTGTGTGTACATGGTAGCCAGGAGAGCTGGGGTGAAAAATCCCCTCCTCTGCGCAGGCAGACGCTTCGCGAACGGAGCGACGTTTTTATTCTGGGGTTCCCCCGTCTTGTCGTTTCTTTATTCGGGGGTTCCCCCCGAATAGAAACGTCGCAGAATAAAAAAACGTTAAGACAGGGGTGCCCGTGGCGGGGTGGGTCTTCTACCGCCGTCCAGACGATTGACCTTCGGTAGTGGCAATTTCGCCTGTTTCCATCAGCATCTTGAAGTGGCGTAAATCCTCGACAATTTGCTGTTCGGGACTTTGATTAAATACCTTAGCGATCGCGTCAGTTATCGCGCCACCAAGCGGGCTATAC
>NZ_JANPLS010000247.1:0-10181 GCF_031422475.1 Chamaesiphon sp. VAR_48_metabat_403 | reverse complement strand
TTCGCCATTTCTTCATCACTCATGGCTGCATCGCTAGCACCAAAATCCACTGTGCCGTCGATCGTTTTTTTAACTCCAGCACCACTACCAAGGCTTTGATAGTTAATCTTTAACTCTGGGTGAGCTTTGCGAATTTCCCGTGCGTATCTCTCATATAGTGGTTGGGGAAAAGTCGCGCCAGCACCGCTGAGGGTTACTTGAGCTACTGCTGCGAATTGAGTGCCCAAAACTGATACTGCGACTGTAGCGATCGTGGTCAAGCGACCGAAATTTTTGGATAACATGGGGGTAGTTGTCAAATTTGTTTAGGACGCAACGATATCAGAATTCTTAGCTTTAACGATCGCACCTGCTGTCGATTGCAAACACTAATTTTGATATCAGGAGCATCTTAACGCAGCCCTACCTCTGGATTGATTATAGTTAGGTTAACGATTGGTTAATATTTGTTTAATATTCAATCGAACCATCTCTGTATCGCTAAATTATCGAATACTTTTGGGAATATTAATGAATTATATTTAACAGTTTTTTGGCGATCGGCAGTAATCACCCAATCGCAGATCGATCTCATCCACTCATTTAGACAACGTAGCACAAATAAATATTTCAATCGTGATAACAATCGATCTTCACTCGCTTAACAACCGTCCTCTTGCCGTCAGAGGGTGTCTGAAAAGCGTAGATCTAAATCCCCCCAACCCCCTTAAAAAGCGGATGCGCGTTCGTCGGGTCTCCCGACGGATTAGCGCACCAAGCAGGGGGATTTAGATCTACGATCGAAGCCAATAAGACTTTTCAGACACCCTCTCAAAGATCCAACTCACAGATCGCCATTTTTGAAACATCCGTAATCGTACTGATTGGCGACGTATAAAATCGAGATATCATAGTAAGACTAGTTGCAAACATTAAATATCTTTTTTCTAAATTTCTTATGTCTGGTGCTGCGATCGCCATCTCTGTCATCCTGTGTCTATCACTATTTGTGTGGATGCAAAGCCGCAATACCTCTGGAGGTGCCCAAAATCGACGTGACAACCGCCAACTTCGACCCCAACACCCTCAGTTAGAGCGAAAACTAGTCAAACTACTAGGTGGCAATCATCAAGCCGCCAATCGGCTAATTCAGCAGTCTCAACTCAGACATCCCGACAGATCGGCAGATTGGCATTGGGAAAAAGCAATCTACGATCTAGAACGCGATCGATGGCGATAGTGAATGGTAAATAGGGAATAGTAGATAGTAAAGAACATTATCACCTACGACTACCACACTACCGATTACAAAATATGGAGTTATTACCTGGAATTGTTGCTTATTTTATCGGCGGATACTTGTGCTGTGTAAGTAGAGTATTTATCTGGACGATTGCCGCTCATTGGTCGAAGATTTGGGTTGCCGATGCCAGTCAAGCAGACAGCCAAATTTTATCATTAACAGTTGTAATTACCTTATTGTTAGTATTTGGGATTGCTGTATTTGTATGGTCGATCGCCAATCATATTAATTATAAATTCACCGAAAAAGGTTTCCTGGCTAATGCTTCAGCAGGAATAGCGATCGCCCTGGCAATTAGTCAAAATGATATGCTTACTGAAATGGCAAAACGGATGACGTATGCCAGTTAATTTACAATTTAAAGGCGAGATATAATGAGGGCGAACGATCCTTGCCCTCTAAATTTCATTCAACTATTTGCGTTCTAGATGATGGCGTAATTGACTGCTAATAATATCGATAAAAGTTACGACTATTAGTAAGACTAACATCATTGTTGTGGCTTTATTATATTCAAATCCTCGAATATAATTGACTAATTCAAAGCCAATCCCCCCAGCTCCTACTACACCTAATACGGAAGCTGCACGAATATTGTATTCAAACATGTATAGGGTATAGCCCCACAATAGCGGCATCACTTGGGGAATAACGCCATATTGGGCGATTTGCAACGGCGAAGCACCACTAATTTGTAAGGCTTCTAACGAATAACGATCGACAGATTCGATCGCGTTTTGGTAAAATTTGCCTAAATAACCGATCGTATAAATCCCCAGTGCGAGGGTTCCCGCAGGCGCGCCCAAACCTGTGGCGGCGACAAATACTAAGCCCAAAATAATCGACGGAATCGATCTGACAGCATTTTGGACGAAGTTGGCAATCCAGCGCACCCACCACGGTGCTAAATTATTTGCAGATAAAATGGCAATGGGGAGTGAAATTATTGCCCCAATTGTCGTCCCCCAGAGGGACATTTGAATGGTTTCTAGTAATTTAATCCAGGCAATATCTAGAATCGACAGATCGGGTGGAAATAGGCGCGAGATAAAATCAACAATATAACCGCCACTGTCTTTTAGCGATTGGAGATCTACTTGTAAACCGCTCCATGCCCAACTATATATGCCGATCGCCGCCAGCGCGATTAATATTCTAACGATCGAGTTAAATCTAACGCTCAACTGCTTTAAAAAATTGGGTATCTAAATTTTGACTAGTACCATGATAGACGACCTGACCGCGATCGACAATTAGGGCGGTTTGGGCATAGGCACTAGCCAGAGCCAGATCGTGTAAAACAGTCACGATTGTCAGCCCTTCTCGATGCAGATGCGATAAGGTTTTCATGACATCCTGAATCGCCAGCAGATCTAATCCAGTCACGGGTTCATCAGCGAGTAAAATTTGTGGCGATCCGATTAAAGCTCTGGCAATAGCTACACGTTGCTGTTGTCCCCCGCTCAATTGGCGCGTCGGGCGATGGGCAAAATCTGCCATCCCAAATCGATCGAGCAATTCTAGCGCAATCCGCCGCTCGCTGGCGGGAAAGCCTGTTAATGTCTGCCATCCTGAAAACTTACCCAGTTTGCCGCAAAGCACATTGTCGAGGGCGCACAATTGAGGAATCAAGCCGCCACCCTGAAATAACATGGCTAAATGTCGGCGGGATTGAGTGAGAGTATGGGGGGCGACGGGTACATTATTAACCAGAATAGTTCCCGATTGTAGTGGCAAGAAACCAGCGATCGCTCTTAATAGACTAGATTTACCCGCACCATTCAAACCTAAAATGGCCACAAATTCACCTTGTTTAATCTGGCAATCGATACCATCTAGGATCGATCGATTGCCGATTTTTGCCTGACTTACTACTGCTTTACAAGCAATGGCAGGTGCAATTTCTTGTCGTTGTAGTTGCCCTGCAATCCCGATCGAATTTAACCCGTTGCCAATCTCATTCACTTTTTGAATATTCCCTCTTCCCTATTCCTCACATCTTGCACCAGTATAGAAAAATGATGAAACAGCTTTAAAACTTACTCGTAAGTACTATTCACTGTCTTGAAAAGATGCTTTACTTGGGGGAACCCCAAGAATGCACTTTTCGGTATTCACTATCCACTAAAACACTAGCGATTTTGTTTTAATGCAAGATGTGAGATTCCCGATCTACGGCTTCATCCCCGCTTGCTGAAGGGCGACGCGCATCGGTTTTAAATGTGCCGCACCATCGACTTTAACCAATTTGGTTGAGTTATAGAGCGATACCAATAATTGATTGTTTTCGGGCTGATTTAGTTTCAGCATTGCCGCAACTAATTTGTTGCGATCGCTAGCTGAGACATCATCATCAATGACAATACCATGTGCGGGTACGCCAGCAATACTGTACAACACGCGCAATTTACTAGCTTCAGCAGCCGTAATGTAGGGACTGCCCAAAGTGTACTCCGAGACTGCGGCAACGTCAGCTTGTCCTCTAAGTACGGCTTGAAGAGCCTTATCGTAGCTGCCACCGTAGGTTACTTGCCTGAAGAACCCATTCATGCGATCGCGATCTGGTACTAATTTTTGTTGTACCAACTCAGAAAGAGGGAAAATAAAACCCGATCCGGAAGTAGGAGAGGTAAATGAGATTTTTTTACCTTTGAGTTGGTTCAGGGTTGCTTCCGTTTGTCCAGATTTGAGCGGACTATCTTTGGGAACTACAAAAATTGATTTATAAGTATATCCGCCAGAATAGTTAGAACGCACTTCTGCTAAATACATACTTGTATTAGCCAATTCTCCAGCTTTGAGCGCGGAACGACTGCCCAAAAATGCGACATCAGCACGATTGGCTCGCAACGCTTCTACTGCGGCAGTCTCGTCACCGAATACTGCCTCTACTGGTTGCTTTAACTCTTTACTCAAAAAATCGGTAACTGCTTTGGCTTTGATTGTTAAATCTGTAGTACCCGATCTGGTTGGGAACACAATTTTAAGGGTTTGAGTTTCAGCAAACGCTGGCGAGATTCCAATCGCACTGGAAATAGAATTGGCGATCGGTCGAATGTTGATGGCTGTTACGCCAGCGATGATAGTTGAGGCAATGCCGATCCCAAATTTGAAGTGCTTATTCATCGATTGCAAGCTGTTGAAGTTAGATCTCACATTTATTGATAGTCTATCTCAATAGTGTTGTCAATGGGAAGAACTATTTGAGAATTCAGCCAATCTAACGATCTTTGATGGTTGCGTTAGGATAAGGTGTGCTTAAATTTGACTAAACTCCTATGGCAAGAGTGCCAACACTCACATACGATCGCGGAACATTACTGTTGCATCCACCACCACGCAGTAAAGGCTGGATGGTATATGCAACGTGGGACGATCGCGTTGAGAAGTTTCGGATTCAGGGCATTGACTATCGCGCAGTCGTCGAAGCACTCCAGCAAGAAAACACCGATTTTGTCGATAAAGCCAAAGCTTTTGCCGAGCTGAAATTAGATTCCCAACTCAATCTCGAACCCTATCCCCATCAAACAGCAGCCCTACTCGCTTGGAAACAGGCGGGGAGACAGGGTGTAATCGTGTTACCGACTGGAGCGGGTAAAACTCTAGTGGCGCAGCTTGCGATGGCGGCTACCCCCCGCAGCACGTTGATTTTGGTACCGACGATCGATTTAATGCACCAGTGGTACGCACAGTTATTAACAGTTTTTCCGGGTACGGAAATCGGCTTACTCGGTGGCGGTTCGCGCGATCGATCGCCAATTTTGATTTCTACTTACGATAGTGCTGCAATTCAGATCGAATCTTTAGGCGATCTATATGGCTTATTGATTTGCGATGAATGCCATCATTTACCGACAGATTTTTATCGGGTAGTTGCTGAATATTCGATCGCGCCTTATCGACTGGGTTTGAGTGCTACTCCCGAACGTAGCGATGGCAAGCATCAAGATTTAGAAATTTTACTCGGTAAAGAAGTCTATCGCCAAACCCCCGCAGATTTGGCAGGTTCGGCTCTAGCTCCTTATCGAGTCGAGCAGATTAAAGTTAAATTAAGTACTGAAGAACTCAGTCGCTACCACGAACTAATTGCCGAGCGCGATCGATTTTTACGCAGTCAAAAAATCTCATTTGGCAGTATTGATGGTTGGCAAAAGTTTATCCGCGCCAGTTGTCGATCGACTGAAGGCAGACGGGCGATGTTAGCCCATCGGGAAGCTAAAGAAATTACTTTATCGACTAATGGTAAATTGCGAATTTTAGCAGAAATTCTCGATCGCCACTATCCCGAATCTACCCTAATTTTCACCAGCGATAATGCCACTGTCTATCGAATCGCTCAAAGTCTATTAATTCCGGCAATTACGCACCATACACCAGTTAAAGAACGCCATCAAATTTTAACCCATTTTCGCGAAGGTACCTATAAAATTTTAGTTGCATCGCAAGTGTTAAATGAAGGTGTCGATGTTCCGGCTGCCAGTATCGCTGTAATTTTATCGGGTACTGCTTCCCCACGCGAATATATTCAACGCTTGGGGCGGATTTTGCGGAAGGGGAAAGCCGATAAGCAGGCAATCTTATATGAGGTAATTAGTGAAGGTACCAGCGAAGAACGTGTTTCTTCCAGACGACGCGGCGAAATGCCAGAAACAGATCGACCTGAAGTCGCAAAAGTGATCCAGTTACCGATTAGATATGGTGAATCTGTAGATCGATCTTTGAAAGTTGCCGAAGTAGATCCCCAACATCCAGCTACCGATCGCGATGGCGATTTAAAGTATTAATAATTATCTAACCCAAACGATCGGTATAATTATTTAGTCGATTATAATTATCTCCAATCTTATTAGTACATATAAGCTAATGCTCGTAACCGATCCCAGCGCAGAGAACACAGATCGAGAAAAAAGATCGTCTATTCGATCGCTGGGGATCGATATACCGTAAGTAATCTTGAAAACATAATGGAAATTGTAGACGTTTCAAATACAGAACATTATCTTTGGGGTAATGGTTGTGACGGCTGGCATCTTGCGAACAGACACAATCTGAGCGTTATTACCGAGCGGGTTCCCGCAGGGGCAAGCGAACGCTCTCATTTTCACATTCTATCGCGCCAATTTTTTTATATTCTCACTGGTGAAGCGACGATCGAGGTAGATGGCAAAAGTAAAGTTTTACGCGCGCATCAAGGTATCGAGATTCCGCCAAATGTGATTCATCAATTCCGCAATGAGTCAGATCGGGAAGTTGTATTTTTGGCAATTTCGGTGCCTAAATCTCATGGAGATCGGATCGAGGTCTAATTGCTACTCCCTTCCCGGTATCAAGTTAGACATCTAGAGTGAATAGTGAATAGTAAAATGACATCACCGATCGAGATTGCCGATTTCTTGAGTAGGAAGGGAGTAGTAAAAAATGCAAGTTCGGGTTAAAGTTAAACGATCTTAGTTTTTTATTTCTACTCATGACCAAACAAGTAATTCAAACTACGCTAGCACCTGCACCCGTCGGCCCTTATAATCAAGCAATTATCGCTACTGGTAAAATGTTGTTTGTATCGGGGCAAATTGCAATCGATCCAACTACCAATAAATTAGTTCATGAAGGAGATGTTGCCAAGCAAACCGAGCGAGTTATGGCAAATTTAGCGGCAATTTTGACGGAGGCGGGTGCGACTTTTGACAATGTTGTGAAGACGGGCGTATTTCTCAAAGATATGAATGATTTTGTTACAATGAATGGAGTGTACGCCCGTTATTTCGATGAAGCAACCGCACCAGCGCGTGCGTGTGTGGAAGTCGCCCGATTACCAAAAGATGTCTTAGTCGAGATCGATTGTATTGCGGTAATTAATTAATTTGGCTGCGCTAATACAGGCTAAATCAAATATTTCACTCGATCGATGCCTAAATATTCTCTAGTCATTCCAGTGTACAATGAACAGAGCAACATTCCGGCTTTGTATCAGCGGGTGAGTGCGGTCATGGATGAATTAGACGATCGTGCGGAATTAATCTTGATCGATGATGGCAGTCACGATCGCACCCTCGAATTATTACGATCTTTGCACGATCGAGACGATCGTGTAGTATACCTGAGTCTGGCTCGAAATTTTGGGCATCAAATTGCGGTGACGGCTGGCTTAAATTACGTCCGAGGCGATGTAATTATTGTCTTAGATGGCGATCTTCAAGATCCGCCAGAATTAATTCCCGATTTGTTGGCATTATGGCGACAAGGCTATCATGTCGTCTATGCCCAACGCACCAAACGAGTGCGAGAAGGCTGGTTTAAGCGGCTCTGTGCCTATACTTTTTATCGCATCCTCAAACAGCTTGCCAATGTGGAACTTCCCACCGATACGGGCGATTTTTGCTTAATGGATCGATCGGTAGTAGATTTACTCAATCAAATGCCCGAACGCAATCGTTATTTACGTGGGTTGAGAGCGTGGGTGGGTTTTAGACAAATTGCCTTTAAATTCGATCGCGATTCGCGATATGCCGGATCGGTAAAATATACATTTGCTAAAAGTCTAGGACTGGCAATTAATGGTTTAGTTTCTTTTTCGATCGTCCCATTGCGATTGTCTACCTATTTGGGCTTATTCTCAGCAGTTTTGGCGATCGTCATGGCACTACTAGTGCTGTACTGGCGAGTTTTTACTAATTCTACCCTAACTGGTTTTGCGACGATCGCGATCGCTATTTTCTTTATAGGCGCGGTGCAATTAATTAGTATCGGCATTCTCGGCGAGTATATCGGCAGAATCTACGAAGAAGTCAAACATCGCCCTCTTTATACGCTCTCAGAAGTGGGACGGAAATTAGGAATAGTGGATAGTGAATAGTGAAAAGTGGATAGTGAATATGGACGCAAGCGTCTTTTTCACCCAGTCTCCCAGTCTCCTTACTCGCCCATCACGATGCGCCATTCATGTAGCTGATAGGTAATGCAGTGGTTTTGAACCAAAGGATCGGCGGCGATAATTCGTTCGGCTTCAGCTAGCGAATCAGCTTCAAATAACATCATCCCACCGCCACGCTCTGCCCAGTATCCAGTTTTAGCATGATGTCCGCGATCGATCAAACCCTGCACGTAAGCTTTGTGCGCGGGGATATATCGATCGAATTCTACTTTAGGAACTATTCCAGTTTCAATTTTGACAAACCAAGGCATGGGATGGGGACTGGGGGACTGGGGGACGGGGGGACTGGGAGTAAGAAGTAAGGAGTAAGGAGTAAGAAATATAATTATGTCTAAAACCTAAAACCTAAAACCTAAAACCTAATACCTAATACCAAATACCTAAAGCCTAGCTATGTGCCAGGGTAGACAGTGGTAAAAAGATGGTGAGAACTTCGCCTTGTTGAAGATGTTCGCGTACGATTAGTTTACCACCGAGGAGCTGAAAGAGATTTTTAGTCACATTCATATTCAGACTGAGATTGCCAGTTTCTGGTTGAAAAGTCAAGAGTTGCCCGATCGCGTGTCGTGCTTTGGGGGTAGTATTGGTGCGTTCGTCGGCATCTGGTTGCGATTGGAATTGGAGTTTTAACCTGTCGCCCACAGGAGTGACTTCGACTTGAATATGGCTCCCAGAAGGAAGATTGCGGGTAAAGTTTTCGACTAAACCTGTCAAAACGCGATCGAGCATTGTCGGATTGCTGACGACGGCGGGGAGCTTGTGCGGAATAGCGACGGCGAGATTGAGATTGCGGCGTTCGGCTTGTTGTTGCCATTGGGGAAGGCTTTGCTCTAGCAGTTCGCCAATCGACATAGTTGTCAGATCCACCGCTGGAGATGGGGCGGTAGATGCCAATTCTACGCCACTAAAAATCAGCTCCATCCGGTTGATTTGTTCGGTACACTCTCGATCGATCGCACTGAGGCGTTTGAGTACGTGGGGCGATAAATCTGGCTGACGTAATAGTAAGCGCGTCATGGTGCGGATGGTAGTTAGCGGCGTGCGGATTTCGTGGGTGAGTGCTTGGATCAGTTCGACATCTGCCGCAAGTTTGGTGGGGACTGAGATCGGCTCTGGAGCGGGGGCTAGCTGGGCAGTAGGCTGGTGTTCTAGCAAATATTGACTGAATGCCATCACCCACCGATAATCAGGCTCGATCGGGCTAAATTGCGCGGCTAGTTCGTCGAGATCGGCGAGGTAGTGCGGTGCTGTGAGCATAATTCTCCCCCGTAGCGATTTCCATGCCAAATCGAGATCGTCGGGATCGAAAGAAAATTGACAGCGTGGTTCGCCATTTTCTTCACCTAATACTACGACTAAGCTAAATCGATCGGTTAGTACTAAGCAAAAGCGTTCGTCAGCGAGGGGATCTGTGGGGAGTAATTCGACTGGAAAATGGTGTGACAGGGCAAAATCTCGATCGCTACCTGTAGACTTGCATGGTAGTAATTGGCGGTTGGCGTGAGGAGTGGTAAAAGTAATGGTGTGGAGTTGAGAAACGATCGCGGGATGGCTAAATAAAGGTAATGGTGCGGTAATTAGCAACCCTTCGATGACGGTTTCTTCACTGAGATCGGCAACGCCAATGGGATGGGGTAAAGATTTTAATAGTAATGCTTCTACAGACGAGATCGCACTTTGCCACTGGCTGTGAGCTTTGAGTAACAATTCTTGGCGATCTTCAGACGGCTGGGAATCTAAGGGGTTAAATTCGGGTACGAGCAGATCGATTCCCGTCGGTTCTGCTTTTGCTAATACCTCGCTCAATGTTGGGAGCAACCACTTTCTGACCACAATTTATTTCGTTCTCTGATACTCACACTCAGAGAGTAACGGATCTACAACACCCGATCGCAGGTGTAAAACCGAACTATACTTAGGCTAATATCCGCCTTGTGTGGATTGTAGATGCCTGCGACTGAAGTCGCG
>NZ_JANPLS010000246.1:0-8560 GCF_031422475.1 Chamaesiphon sp. VAR_48_metabat_403 | reverse complement strand
TAAGGTTCCGTTCGACTTGCATGTGTTAGGCATACCGCCAGCGTTCATCCTGAGCCAGGATCAAACTCTCCATAATATTTATGAAAAGCCATGTAGAATTGGCTCGTGTGTAATATTTAAAGACTCGTTACAAAGTCTTGGTCTGACCAAATTATGGCTCGACCGTGTTATAATCGTGTTAACGAATTTAACGAGGTTGTATAGGCTTTCAAACTATATAGTTGTCTAGGTTCAGTGGTGAAGGTAGTTGGCTCGCAGAGCGACTTTCGCCGATTCCGTGTCGCTGTTTCCCTCGACCGCTTTACTAATATATCCCACCTAACTTGGAATGTCAAGCATCTGGTCGAAAATTATATTTTGGTTCTGGGGCTGAGTTTCAGGTGTATTTAGATAATATTAGTAAGTTTGATTCAATTGTTTTTTTAAAGTTAAGACCTAAAGGCTGGCTAATAAATACCGAAGAACGATACAGGGCAAGCTTTTGGGATATTCAAAGAATTTTTAAATTCTGTTTTGGGTTTGTTTAGGATCGGATAACTAATTGATGGTTGTGGCGGGATCGGTTATGACTGAATTTTTCCAATCGAACATAAATTGGTATTGGTGGATAAGGAGATCGCTATTCTGAGACGGTTGTGGAAACTATGACTTCTGCCGATCGCAAGATGGCATCACCAATATAAAAACCTCGCCGAGTGACTTCGATCGCTGACTGAGGGGGTAGATCCGATCGAAACTTCCTGCTGACGGCAGTACAAACATTAAAATTGGGGGGAACATCTAGGGGGACTGGGATCTCGCGAACGCCACAGCCAGATAAGATTGCCTCTAGTTTACTGGAGATCGATCGCACAGAGTGAGGCAACCGCTGGCGAAAGGCTGGAGGTGGATCGGGGTTTTCAGCTAAATAGATCCTGAGATAATCCAATGCATCGACTAGTCCGAGCAGTTCCACTAACAGGTGATTGTTTGCAGCGGCGGTTGTAGCTTGCTGCTGCTGAAGTTTGGCTTTAAGTGCGGCATTTTCGCAGATCGTCCGATCGATCTGGGCTATGATTTCATCGCGTTCGGCGGCACTAATCTGATACATATTCACCTGTATTACTAGTAAAATTTTTAACGATCTCGATAAATAGTCGATCGGCAACACCAATCTCCTCATCCATTAACTGTGGCGTAAGCTGTTCGGTTTGAGCTAGCTTGTCGATCGAACTTGTCAACTCATCAATTTTAGTGGTTAAAGTAGCTAGGAGTAATGGATTGGAACTAGAGGTAGTAGAGGTTGTCTGTTGCCAGCTCCCCCAAAGATAATCAATGATGAGGCGATCGTCGGGATTCATGAGCAGTTTGCGTGCTTTAACCAGTACATCAGGGGGATATTGCTTGCGCTGCATCGCGAGGGTAAATGCCTTGAGCACTTGGGCACTAGTCGCGGTGGGATCTAGTTCTAAGATTTGATAGGGATGAGAATCGAACATAATGTTGATAGATAATATTTTAGATTTAATTATGCTTGCTTAGGGCTTGTAAAGAAACAACTTCATGTTTTGAGACTGAAAGCTTTCCTCGTGGCGAAACTACCGATCGAAACCATGAGTTTATTTTCTTACAGCTTCTTAGTCAGAAATCAACTAGATTGGGAGCCATCGTTAGTAGAATTGGTGACAAAATTTAGAAATATGTTCGCACTGTCGCTTTGGAGCAGATCGTACCAACAGTTGGCAAACTCTAATCGGTCAGCGGGATTCCAGATCGAGAGTTGATGGGTATCGCAGAGTCGATCGATTGTCGATTGCCAGGTTGGGGATTGAAGAATTTGCACTTTTGCTAGCTCTAGGACTCGAAAGGCTTCACGCCAACGGGGAAAGCCACCGGGGCGGCATTCTAGATAATAGCAACCCTCATGATATGCGACAAATTTTTGAGCGAGTTGACTAGCAACTGAATCTGGGGGATCGGTCGGCTTGTAGACCATCGCTCGAACTGGATTTCCTTGTTGACAGGTTACTACCGATCGCCACCAGGGGGTATACAGCATCGCCCACAGTTTTTCTGGTAATTGGACATGAGCCATTTGGGATTTAAACAGATCGTAGAAACCAGGAGAGATAAATACGCCGCGAATCCGTAAGCCTGTCGTGGGCGGCGTTCCGAACCACTCAACCGCCATTAGCTCCCGTTGCCACTCAAGCTGTAACTCCGATTTTACGGTCGGATCGGGAAATCGATCGACGATCGATGATATTAAATCGCGGATGCGAGCAGTTGCGAGGGTGGGGTCGGGGAGGTTGGTATTAATGCTCGCTGTGACCCAAATCGGGATTAGTTCTTGGAGCCAGTCGAGGCGATCGAGATTGGACCCAAAGCGGTAATAGGCAGCAATCGCCCAATCGTGGAGGAGTGCATTGCCGCCTGTTTGTTGCCACCTTTGTTTGCCAAGCTCGTACCGATCCGACCAATTGCTGGCAACATTGGTAAGTTGAGGCTGAATGTATTCAGTCCGGATCTGTTGGATAAATGCATCGGTACCCATTGCTTCGATATAACTGATACTAGTTTGCCAAGCTGCCTCGATCTGTTGTGCCTGTAGCTGTTGCTGGATCTGGCGGAGCAGTTGTAATCGCTGGATCTGATTTTGTTGATAACGAGCGAGTGCATTGTACTTCACAGCTAATCGATCGCTGGAGTTGTGGGTAGATGCGATGACTGCCGTCCAATTGCGCTCGTGGATTGCCATCACGATCGATCGCCGCTGACAGATTGCTTGTAACTGAGGAAACTCATTCGCCAGATTCTGATAGTGATAGCGGGCGATTTCCAGCGATCCAGATAGTTCGGCAGCTAATCCTAGTTTTAACCATTCTTGCCCTTGGCGGAGCCGCTGCAACTCTTTGAGCAAGTCTCGTCCATCGGGATGGGGATAAACGGTCAGGATACTGTTTAGTTCCGACTCAGCTTTAGCAAAGTCTCCAGCGATCGCCATCGATCGAGCAGAGCGAAATACCACGTAATAGTCGCTAACTATTTTGCGCCAGGATGGTACCCGATCGTTTAATCTAGCGATGAGGGGCCGAATTTGCCACTGTCGCCACGGATATTGCCAAAAGGGAACTGGAGCTTGAAAAGCTAGTGTTAAATTTCTGGCGACATTCAAGGCGGTGTTAAATTCACCAGCAGCAGCGAATTGTTCGGCGGCGAGTAATTTGGCGCGATCGTCTGAGAATTTTTGACCCAATCCAAATAGTGGCGCAGTCCGCAAAGCTTCTAACCAATGCTCGAATATATTCATGAAATCGCTAAATTTTGGCAGCAATGAACCCCAGAATTACCGCTACAATTGCCAGCACCAGCGATCGATAATCCAATCCAGATTTGACTGGTGGCAAGTTAGCCAAAATTCTGAGTGCAGTCAAATCGGCTTCGCAGTTGGGACATCTGGGAGTGTCAATTTGGGTGCGCCCACAGACGGGACAGGTCAAAAACTGACTCATCGTTGCAGCCCCCACTCAATCGTGCCCGCAGGAGCCGCTCGATCGATCCATTGATTTGCTTCGATCTGGAGACCATACCAGATTTGCTCGGCGGTAGGAATATCTTCGGCTCGTAGTGCCGCAATTAACTGCTCTTTCTGGGCTTCCATGATGGCTACTTGAGTTGGCTTGAGCTGACGGATGTTGTAAGTTGCCACTTCGCAGTAGCGAATGCGCTGCAACCACTCTGGTAACGATTGATTTTCCTGGGCAGCGGCTTCGCAGGTTGCCTCCATTTGGGAGGAGTCATTGCGATGGAGTGCGTCTCGCAGCTTGAGGCTCAGTGCTTTAAGCCGATCGATTTGAGCTGGCGGCATCAAGAAACTGTAAACACTGACCAAGTAATCGCAGTAGTTCGCCCAGTTTTCCGCACTCCGCCGATCGGTAGCCGAGTCACGCCGGAGTTTGGCGATCGCCGCTTGAGCTTTTTTAAACAGATCGAGACGTTCCTGTCCCGTGCGAGGATCGATGGTTTGGTTGGCAGTTTCCACGATCGGCGCAATCTGGCGATTCAGCTCTTGAATTTCTGCTCGGTCTAGATTTTGCTGATTAGATTCTTCGATAATTTCGGCAATTTGACGATAAAGCTGCTCGTCGGAACGACCGCGTGAAAAAGTACAACTCCCCCGCACGCTCGGATCTTGGCGGAGAAAAGCCGAAACCTGAAGGCTACTAGTTTGTTCGTCTAACTCTAACGCTACGGTGACTTCAGTTCCGGTTGGGTAAGATTTAGGCAGTGACAACCAGAGATCGCCGACGAGTTCATCCTGCTGACTACTGTCATCCCGATTAAAAAAAGCAATGTTGACCAATCGTTGTTCATCGGAAATAGTCCGAAAGGTATACATACCGCTGAAAGGTAGCGTATCGCCCCGCGCGATTACTTTTTCGAGACCGGAAGTGAGCCGGATGTAATAGTCGCGTGAGACAGTGCAAACTTTTTCGGTTAAGCCAGCGGCGACAATTGCCGCACCTTCAGCGATCGCATACATCGGACGCGGATGCACCACGACTCGATCGGCTCCAAACACCGATGTTAGATGTTCCCGAACGAGCGGGATTTGGGCAGAGCCACCCACTAATAAGACTGCATCTACTAAATCGATCGAGTAATCGGCACATTTAATTGCTTCATGACAAATATCGATCGTTTTGAGCAGATAGGGCATGAGTAATTCATTGAAGACGGCGACAGTTAGCTCGACATCTAGATAAATTGGCATCCCGATCGAGTCAAACAAGGGAGTTGCCGGAATAATTCGCACGGTGGGTGCCGAGCTGAGGGCAATTTTAGCCCGCTCGACTGCTAACTTGAGATCCACCCAAAACCGCATTTGCAGATCGTCACTCATGCTGGCGATAATCTTCCGTAAGTCCGGTAATTCCTCTTTAATCGCCATTTGCTCGATCGCCCAGTCAACGAGCTGTCGATCGATATTCTCACCCCCCAACCACAGATCGCCAGCTTTACCCAACTCCGCAAACCAGTTGCCACTAGCTGTAATCAGCGAGGCATCGAAGGTACCGCCCCCAAAGTCATAGACCAAAATAGTTTTCACCTCTCGATCCGATCCAGGCTCGAACCCATAGGAAATAGCGGCGGCGGTTGGCTCGGCGAGTAGCTCTCTAGGCTTGATTCCGGCAGCGATCGCCGCCATTGTAGTAGCGTGTCGCTGGCGATCGTTGAAATAGGCTGGCACCGTAATCACGGCTTCGGTAATCTTGCCAGTCTGTCCCTGCTCCTGCTGAAATAAATCGGCATTGGCAATCACTTTTTTTAAAATTTCAGCAGCAATTTCTTCAGGGGCAAATTCGCGATCGGCTAAGCGCACCACTAAACTATTTTCGGTACCATGACTGGAAGCACCGATCTGATAAGCGCAATCTTGGATCTGGACTTGCACTGTCGGATCGCCAATGCCGCGTCCCATCAAGCGTTTGATTGTGGTAATCACATGATGTGGTTCGGCGCGGAGTTGATTTTGAGCGGCTTGCCCCGCGACCAGTTTACCGCCTTGCCATGCCACAATCGAAGGCGTGAGATATCGATCGGGCAATTTGTTATCTGCTGCTGTGACTAGCAATAGATCGCCGAAGCGAAAAGCTGCTACCGAGTTGGTAGTACCTAAATCGATACCTACTACGCTGCCCATAAAAGTACTACTCCTGAGACGTTAATCGATAGATCCTATACTCCGATCGCTAAAAATTAAGCGATCGGATCGTGTTGCAATCACCATACCCATTTTGCCATGATTTGTGGTGGCTGAAGTTGCGGCGATCGGAGTCTTAGGAGTAAAGAACGACCACCGACTGAATTTCGATCTGAACAAGCGGAAACGATCCTGAAAATAGTGTTATGATTTGGCTAATATCTACTCACATTAGCTGGTTCTAGCTAAAAAAGTTAGTAATTGTAACTACTATTTCTGTTACCCACACCACATGGTTTTTTGGAAGAGTTTATTTAGTGGTGGCGATACGGCTACTGAAGCTAAAGCAGGTACCGCTGTCGATCCGGCTGTAAAAGTAACTGGAATTAATCTACCCCCAAATAGTCAAGTTTTCTTTAGTACCGATCGAGATTTAGATTTGTATGAGTTGGAGGAGCTATGCGATATCGTGGGTTGGTCGCGTCGTCCGCTTCGCAAGGTAAAAAAGGCCATCCAGAATAGCTTTATTGTCGTTTCGATGTGGGAAATCAGGGGTGCCTCGAAACGCATGATTGGGTTTGCGCGGGCTACTTCTGATGGTGCTTTTAACGCAACCGTGTGGGATGTTGTCGTTCATCCTGATTTTCAGGGCCAAAAACTGGGCAAGGCAATGATGAAATATACGATCGATAAGATCCGTGCTGAAGATATTAGCAATATTACGCTGTTTGCAGATGCTCATGTGGTTGGTTTCTACAGCGGGATGGGTTTTGTTGAAGATCCAGAGGGAATTAAGGGCATGTTTTGGTATCCCGATTAATTGCTGAAGGTAATTTTTAGATGTTATCGATCTATTCTGGGCGATCGTATGTTATAGTTGTTTATACAGATAACGGGGTGTAGCGCAGCTTGGTAGCGCGCCTGCTTTGGGAGCAGGATGTCGTAGGTTCAAATCCTGTCACCCCGATTTAATTAACTAAATAAAAATTATCATCAGGTATCATTCCAGCTAGATCGGGTACGACTAGCTTTTTTAGTTGCTGGAGGTTTTTAGGTCGATCGCAGCAGAAATAAGCGGTAAGGTTTGCAGTAAAATCGATCGGGAATTGAGAGTAAGCCCTATCCCCCGGTACAGAATATGGATAAAATAGAAACAGATTGAGTTCTAAGCTAGCGAGTACAGCTAATTAGCAATCTTCTCGAACTTAGGTACTCAGATAAGTATTGAAATTAGAGAGGTTGGTAGTTGACTGCTCGATCGCCCAGAGATCGGTCTTTATCCCTTCATGACTACGAATAATCTGTGTTTGTCCTTAACGGTTATGAATATCTACTCGGCTTCTTGTTGACATGTAGCCTGGTGCCGATTTTAGCATTATCAGCATCGAAATTACTGCGTCCTAGCGGTGGTGGGCCAGAACGACGGACGACCTATGAATCGGGGATGGAACCGATCGGTGGTGCGTGGATTCAGTTTAATATTCGATACTATATGTTCGCCCTTGTCTTTGTAGTCTTTGACGTGGAGACGGTATTTTTATACCCGTGGGCAGTGGCATTTAGTAAATTAGGCTTACTTGCTTTTATAGAAGCTCTCGTTTTTATCGCAATTCTTGTAATTGCGCTAGTTTATGCTTGGCGCAAAGGAGCCTTAGAATGGTCGTGAATACTAATATTATTACTAATACAGATCGAATTTCCAATCCGATCGAGCGTCCGCAAGTGACGACCGATTTGTCAGAAAATGTGATTTTGACAACGGTAGACGATCTCTACAACTGGTCGCGGTTATCGAGCCTGTGGCCGCTGCTATTTGGTACCGCCTGCTGTTTTATCGAAATGGCCGCAATGATCGGCTCTCGGTTTGATTTCGACAGATTTGGACTAATACCCCGTGCGAGTACTCGTCAGGCAGATTTATTGATTACGGCTGGAACGATCACCATGAAAATGGCTCCAGCACTAGTCCGGCTTTACGAACAGATGCCCGAACCCAAGTATGTAATCGCGATGGGTGCTTGTACGATTACAGGTGGGATGTTTAGTGCAGACTCGCCAACAGCAGTACGTGGTGTCGATAAACTAATTCCGGTCGATGTCTATGTCCCCGGCTGTCCGCCACGTCCTGAAGCATTAATGGATGCGCTGATTAAGCTGCGGAAGAAAATTGCCAACGAGTCGATGCAAGAGCGGAATTTATTAAATCAGACCCACCGTTATTACAGTACGACACATAACATGAAAGTCGTATCGCCGATTTTGACTGGTGCATATCTCCAAACTGGTACTCACGATCGTCCACCTGCGGAAATCGCCGCTGCGATGGGAATGCCAGTTTCACCTGCGCTCGTTACCGCTCAAAAACAGGAGGTAGAACGTGGCTGAGGAAGAAACTAAGCCAACGGCAGAAATTACGCCAGCCGCAGCTCCCATTGTACCTGCGGGTAAAATCTCGCAATGGCTGACGCAGAATGGATTTGTCGATCATACTGCCCTAGATAATGACAAACAGAATGTCGAAGTAATCCGGGTTGATGCTCAGTTTTTGTTACCTGTAGCAACTGCTCTGTATGCTTATGGATTTAATTACATGCAGTGTCAGGGTGGTTACGATGCTGGCCCTGGTGACGATTTGGTGAGTTTTTATCACTTAATTAAGTTGAGCGATAATGCTGTCGCACCTGAAGAAGTCCGAGTGAAAGTGTTCTTGTCGCGTGAAAATCCAGTCGTACCGTCGGTGTATTGGATCTGGCGAACTGCTGATTGGCAAGAGCGAGAAACTTTTGACATGTATGGAATTGTCTATCAGGGACACCCCAATCTCAAGCGACTATTGATGCCAGAGGATTGGGTAGGATATCCACTCAGGAAGGATTA
>NZ_JANPLS010000245.1:0-2868 GCF_031422475.1 Chamaesiphon sp. VAR_48_metabat_403 | reverse complement strand
CTATGGGTAACAACTTAGGCTAGATATCAGTAGTTGTTACGAAACATTTGCTGTCGCCCCGATTGATTGGAGACATTCGCGATCGCAATCCCCCGATTTTACGTTATAATTGTGTGCCAAGGTATTTAATCGTCGGGATGTAGCGCAGCTTGGTAGCGCACTGCTTTCGGGAAGCAGGGGTCGGAGGTTCAAATCCTCTCATCCCGATTTGGGTAAAAACATTACTAGAAAAGGGTTTCGTCAAGGTCTTAGCGACTTTGGCGGAACCTTTTTCGTTGTCTTATTGACAATGAAAAAGGTTAGGTGTGTTTACAATACGGTTCGGTAACATCTCAGTAGACATCGCCGCATCTACTGAGATCTACAGCGAGGCAAATGTTGGCGGTAACGCCGCCCCTGGTACTTTCGATTTACTAGTTAACAGGTTATCGATCGGTAGCTATACATTCGATCCGATCGACAGTCAGCAAACTTTTCGCAGAACTCTAACTGGCTCGACAACTGTACTATCAGGAATTAACTCGATCGGTATTCAGATTACTCGTCCATTTGAGTCGCTTTCTAGTGCGATCGATAGTGACGAGTAAAGCGTGACCTGCATTGGAGAAAATACTCAACTGCTTGGCACCGCGTAAATTACTAAAGATCTGCAAAGATTTCCGCGCCTGTCATCCACCTGTCGAGTTTACCATGCAATATTAGCGTCGGGCACTCGACTCGATCGGCATCATCGACTGGATTGTGTGCGAACCCGTTAAAACCGTGCTGGATGCCGCCCCAAAATACGGTTAATTCGGTGAGGGGAAATGTCGGAATAGGGATTATGGGGATCGTAAACTATCGACAATTACTGTTCGCCGCGTTTCGGCGGAGAGCCGTGCGGCATCGGCGACGCGTAATGTGGCTAGACTGGCTATTGGAGTGACGTAATTTGGTTCGCCATCGATGAGGTGATTGAGTACTAGTTCGAGATCTTTAGCAAATAAACCTTTGCGCGCCCCTAAATCTAAAGGGGTAGAAGTTCCGTCCCGAACGAAGACCCCTTCATCGCCATCGAAGATTAGTGCGCCATTTACACCGTGGACTTCAAACTTGCGGGAATTTTGCCATAAGCCTTCCCCCTTACCATAGACGACTTCGCCGATCGCACTCGTATTTTTAAAGCGTAATTGCGCCGTACACAGGCAAGTTTTATAATAGTCGCCCACGCCACCCCAATATTGATTCTGGCAATTGATACTTTCGATCGCGCCAAACAAGTCCGTGAAGCGATGAAGTCGAGACAGAGCCGCAATCAGGGGAAATCCGAACTCAGTGCGATTAAAAGTCCATTTTTCAGGAATCGGGCGTTGACAGACGATCGTGCTGTAGCGGGCATAATAGACCTCACCCAGCCGATCCAACCATTCCTTCATTGTCTGGTGCAGTCCGCCCAAAAGTTCGATATGCTCGACATGGAGCAAGACTTTTTTCGCCGCCGCTAGCTTGACGATTTCGGTAGCTTCCGAAAAATCTATCGCGAGGGGATACTCTACAATTGTATGCTTTCCCGACTCGATCGCCGCCTTGACGATCGCGCCGTGGTTGCCGTTAATCGTCGCCACCAGTACTAAATCTATATCTGGCATCGCCACTAATGTTTGCCAATCGTCGAGTGGTAATATATCGAAACTCTGGGCAAATTCCCTCGTGCGTTCTGGGTTGCGCCCTGCGACGGCGACTAGTTGGGTGCGGCTCTCGGTAGCGATGCACTGAGCGCGGACTTTTGCCGCGAATCCAGTTCCGACGATGCCCACTCGAATCGGGAGATTAATTTCTCCATAACTAGTAACTTTAGACATAAGATTTTTTTATATTATCGGGCAGACGAATTAGCGACAGGTCTAAATGCTGGAAAACATTATAACTCCTGTCCCAGCACACCATTCAATCTTTTTAGCGATGATTTTCATGACAGTCGAACATTCGCAATTTGGGGTTACAGCCGATCGTCAAGCTGTTATCTATGAACGAGATATAAGTAATTAGGATGAATTTCGGCAATTTGATTACGAATACCATTCGACTTTAGCAGGACTTATGGATACAGATGGTGAGTTTTTCCCTTAGTATTCAATTAGAGCTAAAAACTACTCCGATTAGTTAAGCAATCTTACTAATCGCTGGCAGTTCGCAAATCTAGGCTGGCAATCGCCTGACGACAACCAAATTTGCCCGTATCCGCAATTTTAAGCGCAATAGAGAGGAATCAATCCAACATGGCAACTTTTAAAGTTACTTTAATCAACGAAGCTGAAGGTCTAAATACAACTATCGATGTTGCTGATGACACTTATATCTTAGACGCAGCCGAAGAGCAAGGCATCGACCTTCCTTATTCTTGCCGCGCGGGTGCATGTTCTACCTGCGCTGGTAAAATCACTGCTGGTGAAATCGACCAATCCGACCAATCTTTCTTAGATGACGACCAAATCGAAGCAGGTTACGTCCTGACTTGTGTGGCTTATCCTAAGTCCAACTGCACCATCATGACTCATCAAGAAGAACAACTCTACTAAGAGCCAGTCTCAATCTAGAGTCAATAGTTTAGGAGTGCGGAATTGAGTTAATTCCTCGCTCCTACCTTTTTTTGTGGCAAAATATCGATCTTGCTTATTAGCGTAGCTGCTCTAACCTAAGCGAATCGCCAATTCGGTGTCAACAAGCCCAATGATATAATCAAAGCAGCATAGTGCGAACCGAAGGCGCACCAAAGAGTGAGTCCCTTAGAAAGACTCCAGCCTAGTAGTCAAAGACTGTACCCGCCCAAAGGTGCGTTGCTGGTAACGGCAATGTATCACAGCTAGAGGGTTAAGTGTCTGTTGCAAA
>NZ_JANPLS010000244.1:0-7142 GCF_031422475.1 Chamaesiphon sp. VAR_48_metabat_403 | reverse complement strand
GCGCGATCGAAACCATGCAACCGATGGCACAACAGCACGGGATCATGCTAGTCGATCGATCTGCTGATGTCCAACTCTGGGTAGATACCGATTATATTCTCCAAGCTTTGACTAATTTAATCAGTAATGCGATTAAATTTTCGGCTGCTGGTAGCACCGTCTGTTTGACAGTAACCTGTCTAGAACCTCCACCACCAGAGCGTAAATCGACTAAATCTAAGTCTGCTAAAACTCGCCCGCAAGCTAAAATCGTTGGTGAAACTCCATCGGCACTAATGGACGTATTATTTCAGGTTGCAGACGAAGGACAAGGTATTCCCGCTCTCAAATTGGAAAGTATTTTCGAGCGATTTCAACAGGTGGATTCTTCCGATTCCCGCAAAAAAGGCGGTACTGGTTTGGGATTAACAATTTGTCGCAAAATTATCGAGCAACATGGCGGTAAAATTTGGGTAGATAGTACTCTGGGTGTTGGCAGTACCTTTTCGTTTACAGTACCAACTCGCAAGTTATTTAAAAGTAGCGACCTGCATCAATAATCTATTCCCTATTCCCTAATTCATGAATCACAAACGGTTATTAACGATCGATGATGAGGAAGCGATCCAAATAGTCATCAAATTTGGCATTAATATGGCAGCAGGATGGGAAGTATTATCTGCTAGCAATGGTAAAATCGGGATCGAGATCGCCCAAAGAGAACTCCCCGATGCAATTTTGCTAGATGTGATGATGCCAGAAATGGATGGAATTGCCACGTTTAAAGCTCTCCAAGCCAATCCAATTACGGCAGGAATTCCAGCGATCTTCCTCACTGCCAAAGCTCAAGCTGCCGAACGCCGCCAGTTTAATGAGTTGGGGGTAAGTGGGATAATTACTAAACCTTTTAATTCTCTCGATTTACCCGATCGGATTACGAAAATACTTAATTGGTGAAAGTAAAGTTTGCAAATTCAGATGCATACTGCGTTGTTTGGCAAAATGCTGAATGGGAATTGTAGTTATGAAAATTCTGTTAATAGAAGATGACGATCCCTTAATTGCCCTATTAACTCGGAGCTTGAATTCTCAACATTATATTGTCGATGCGGTCAAAGATGGGGAAATGGGATGGATATATGCTTCCACCTTTGACTACGACTCGATCGTCTTAGATATCATGTTGCCCAAATTGGATGGCATTAGCCTGTGTAAAAAGTTGCGTGGGGCAGGCTATACAACCCCAATTTTGTTATTAACCGCTCAAGATAATACTACTGCTAAAGTACAGGGTTTAGATGCGGGGGCGGATGACTATATGGTCAAACCTTTTGAGATTGCCGAACTGATCGCACGAGTGCGCGCCCTGCGCCGCAGGGGCAGTAACAATCCTTTGCCCCTATTAATTTGGGGCGATCTGATGCTCGATCCGATTACTTGTGAAGTCACCTACAATCGGCAACCGTTGATTTTAACTACCAAGGAGTACGATTTATTAGAATTGTTTTTGAGAGATAGCGCGCGCGTATTTAGTAGCGAGGAAATTATCGATCGATTGTGGTCTTCTGATGATTTTCCCGCAGCAGCGACAGTCAGATCGCATTTACGCAGACTCCGCCACAAGCTGCAATCCGCTGGCGCACCACCAGATGCGATCGGCACTATTCATGGGCGCGGCTATTATCTCAAATCTCCCCAATCTCATGGTAATGGTACCGATCGCCAACCCGAACGATCGCCATCATTAGTAAGCGCAATTGACATATTACCTGGCTCCGATAGTTTAAATGGAACAGAAAGCTCGGATCGAGATGCTCAACAACAGCAGTATCTAGCCTTCATTCAGGAAACATGGGTAACGACAAAACCGCAATGTCTCGAACGTTTGACAGAAATTAGGGCAATAGTCGATCGATTGCTGGCTGGTAATTGCACCTATCCCGAACAACAACAAGCCCATCAGCAAGCTCATAAACTAGTGGGCACTCTCGGCGTACTCACCCTGCTCGATGCGATGGAAATCGCCCGTCGGTTGGAGGTTATTCTCAATCGATCGATCCTACTATCCCCGACAGCCGCAGCAATACTACCAACTCTGGTGGACGAATTAGTGAAGTCGATTGTCCAGAAGACAGGCTACGCCAACGAGACAACCGCACCCAGTCAAATACCGCCAGCAGCAAATCCAGATTTACCGCTACTATTACTCATCGCGATCGATGCCACCTTAACCCAATCCCTGAGTGCCATTGCCGAACATCGCGGCTATCGCCCGATCTCGTTATCGACGATCGCGGCTGGAGTCGGTTATCTGACTACTATTACCGATCTCCCCTCGCCGCCAGTCATCTTCATCGGCTTGACAGACACTCAGGAGCTAACGAACGTCAATTTACCGCTGTTCGATTTGATGGCTAAAATCGATCGACAGTTTTCGGATCGATCGGTATTAGTATTAAGCGATCGCGATGAATCGAACGATCCGCCCCGATCGCAATTGCACCAAAGATTGGCTGTAGTGCGTCATGGGGGCAAATTCCTCAATACGACTGGATTGACTGCCGATCGCATCTTTACGGCTGCTACAGCCAGATTTCCGACTGCGAGTGAAGTCGAACTTAAAGTGATGGTCGTCGATGACGATCTCGATTGGTTGCGCGCCATGCCCAAATTATTACAACCTTGGGGGATGAAAGTTACCACCCTCGCCGATCCGCAACAGTTTTGGACGGTATTGCAATCGGTCGATCCTGACGCGCTGATTCTAGATATCAAAATGCCAGAAATTAACGGCTTCGAGCTATGCCAAGTGTTGCGGAGCGACCCCCACTGGCAACATTTACCGATTTTATTTTTGACGGCTGCTCAGGAGGCGATCGCCCAGCAGGAAGCGTTTAATGTCGGTGCGGACGATTATCTCTGCAAACCCGTGATGGGTGGAGAACTCGCCCATCGCATCCGCCATCGATTGACACGATTGCGATCTTTGCAATCCTAACAACTGGCAATTGCTGTAGCTCGATCGAATAACATCGTCGTCATATAACGATTTGTCCATTCGGTACCGAAAGATTTTTCTAACACTCGACGGGTTTTATCGTTTTCTTGCTGTCGATCGCAATAATACTCCTGTCCGGCGAGGATCGTCGCTAGCTCTCGTGCGGAGGTCGCGGGCTGGGTGTGGATGGCAATTTGACAATGAATCTTCAGCATTGACAGCACGTAGTCTCCAAAAGCTGTTTCTTCGTCGGTATCGCTGGGACGAATAAATAAACAATAATCCGAGAAAATATCTCCCCAGGCTGGCAACTCCCGGACCTGAGCGAATTTGACTGCGGGGAGTCCGAATAGTGGCAATTGATAACTCGTCGGCAACGATCGATCGCGATTTACAGGCGACAAATCGACAATTGCCGCACTGATGCTACCTCTCCCACAGACGATATCCGCCCCAAAAATCGGCAGATTGTAGTGGGGATGGGGAAACATGACACAGTGGAGAATGTCGAGGTTTTGTCCGACTTGGGCGAGTTCTAGATGCAGCTTCCGAAATTGTGGGGTTTGATGGCAACAATTTTCGATCGCCAAGCGTTCGCCGTCGAGACTACCTTCGATAAAACCCAGATCGTGAGGAATTTGATAGGGTGAGAGATCGAGATGTTCTTGCCAAGTTTGTTCGATTCGATCGGCTAATGTGCGGATGAGGGGATGTTGTTTCTCGCGTAACGATCTAGACATAAATTTTATTTTAACAAGTTGTGTTAGATCCCGATCTCTAGAAATTTAATCTAGCGTGATGCTCAAATCATTGCACATCGATCGCCAAAATTGCTACCTTAGATAATTTTATTAACTCAGTTCTAAATATTTATTTATTACCTGCGTCGATCGCTCGTGCAGAATGCGTGCAAGCAATTGGGGATCGCTAATGTAACGATTTCTTCATATTTTGAAAAATATTCTCAGAAACCTGCGAGCTTTGCGTGAAGACGGTTTAAGAGAGATTTGACATGTTGTAATCTGCTATTTCAAGCGATCCCCAGAGATCTGCACAAAATTTGCACGAGCGAACTGGTTTAATCAAATTGGTTCAAAAGACATTGAATTCCTGACATTGAATCCATCGGGAATTCACCTTTTTCAAATTAACTTATATTGCAATGTAGGGAGTTTCCTTAGATGTTAGATGCTTTCACTAAAGTGGTCGCTCAAGCAGATGCCCAAGGTACATTTGCCACTGACGGTCAAATCAATGCACTCAAAGCAATGGTAGCCGATGGCACCAAACGGATTGATATTGTCAATCGCATCACGTCCAATTCTTCCGCTATTGTTGCCAACGCAGCTCGCGCATTATTTGACGACCAGCCCAACCTGATCGCTCCTGGTGGAAATGCTTACACCAACCGTCGGATGGCAGCTTGCTTGCGCGATATGGAAATCGTGCTGCGTTACGTTACTTACGCTGCTTTCACTGGCGATGTATCGGTACTCGACGATCGTTGTCTCAATGGTTTGCGCGAAACTTACCTCGCCTTGGGCGTTCCTGGTGGTTCGGTAGCTGCGGGGATCGGCAAAATGAAAGATGCGGCGATCGCAATTGCCAATGACCCCAACGGCATCACCAAAGGCGACTGTAGCTCCCTGATGGCTGAATTAGGTGGTTACTTCGATCGGGCAGCTTCCGCTGTGAGTTAATTCTACATCGACTGATTTCAAGTTAATTTTGCCCGATCGTTTATTAAGAGATTAAGTCTACTATGAAAACTCCTTTAACCGAAGCTGTAGCTACCGCCGATTCTCAAGGTCGTTTCTTGAGTTCCACCGAACTCCAAGTCGCCTTCGGTCGCATTCGTCAGGCTACTGCTAGCCTCGATGCCGCTAAAGCTCTGGCTGGTAAAGCTCAAAGCTTGGCTGATGGTGCCGCTAACGCCGTTTACCAAAAATTCCCCTACACCACCACCATGCAGGGTCACAACTATGCTTCTACCCCTCGCGGTAAAGCTAAATGCGTGCGGGACATCGGTTACTACATTCGGATGGTTTCCTACTGTCTGATTGCAGGTAGCACTGGCCCGATGGATGACTATCTAGTTGGTGGTTTGGCAGAAATCAACTCCACATTTGAATTGTCTCCAAGCTGGTATGTAGAAGCTCTCAAATATATTAAAGCCAACCACGGTCTTTCTGGCGACTCTGCTAGTGAAGCTAATTCCTACATCGATTATGCGATTAACGCCTTGAGCTAATCGGCTCCTGAAATTCCCAGGACTGGAGGGTGTCATTCGTGCTCATAGAGTGGGGACGAACGATGTCCTCTGGTGCTGGGATTGTTGTAATCAGATGAAAATGAAGGCATTAAAACTATGACAAGTTCTATGACTGCTAGACAATTAGGCTTCGAGCCGTTTGCTGGTAATTCGCCAGTAGAGCTACGTGCCAATCGATCGACAGATAATGTCCGAGCGGTAATTTGGGCGGCTTATCGACAGCTATTCGGTAACGACCATATTATGGCAAACGAACGTTTGACTAGTGCGGAATCGCTCCTCCAACAAGGCGATCTGACCGTACGAGATTTCGTGCGCGCGTTAGTACAGTCGGAATTATATAAACAAAAGTTTTTTTACTCAACTCCTCAAGTTCGGTTTATCGAGCTGAACTTTAAACATTTATTAGGTCGCGCTCCCGCCAACGAAGCGGAAATTACCGAGCATGTAAATCGGTTTATCGATCGCGGTTACACTGCCGAAATCGACTCTTACATTGACTCAGCGGAATATCAAGCTAGTTTTGGCGATGCCATCGTGCCTTACTATCGCGGTTTTGCCACCCAACGGGGACAAACTACCGTCGGCTTCAGCCGGATGTTTCAACTGTACCAGGGTTATGCCAATAGCGATCGCGCTCAAGGCAATAACAACGCTGGCGTACTCACCGCAGATCTCGGTCGCAATTTAGCAACCGCAGTCCGCACTCGCGGTTTGGCGGGTAATACCAAAGGCGCGCGCGAACAACTCTACCGGATCCGCTTGGTTCAAGCCAACCGCAGCCGCACCACCCAAATCCGGCGCAGTTCTAGCGATGTATTAGTCACCTACGAACAGCTCAACAGCACGCTCCAGCGGCTCAATCAGCGCGGGAGTCGCATCGTCAGTATCGATCGAGCGTAACCCCCTCTATCCCCTATTTAGGAGTAAAATCTGTGGCAATTACAACCGGATCTTCGCGCTTAGGGACTAGTGCCTATAGCGATAGCAAGCCGCTCGAACTACGGGCAAATTGGTCGCCAGCGGATGCCCAAATCGTCATTCGGGCGATCTACCGTCAGGTACTAGGTAACGACTACCTCATGGCAACCGAACGACTCATCGGACTCGAATCATTACTCTGTAACGGTCAAATTACCGTGCGTGACTTCGTGCGGGGTTTAGCCAAATCCGAGTTATATAAAACCAAATTTTTATATCCAGTTTTTCAGACTCGCACGATCGAATTAAACTTCAAACATTTATTAGGACGCGCTCCCTATGAAGAGTCTGAAGTAATCGAGCATCTCGATCGGTATCAAAATAGCGGCTATGATGCCGATATCGACTCCTATATCGATTCTAATGAGTACGACGAGAATTTTGGCGACTCGATCGTGCCCTACTATCGCAGTTTTGAGTATCAAATCGGGCAAAAATCGCAAGGATTTACGCGGATGTTCCGCCTGTATCGCGGTTATGCCAATAGCGATACATCCCAAGTAGCGGGCAACAAATCTCGTCTAGCTACCGAACTCGGTAGCAATGTCGCCTCCGCCGTAATTCCACCTTCTGGTAGCAATGATGGATTTGCTTATCAAGGTGTGGCTGGGAGCGCAATGCCCGCTCGCGTCTTCGGACGTACGAGCCAAGGCGATTCTAACCGACTCTATCGGATTGAAGTATCCGGTATCAGTCTACCCCGTTACCCCCGCGTGCGCCGGAGTAACAAAGAGTTTATCGTGCTATACGAACAACTTAATAGTACGCTTCAGTACATTAACAAGATTGGCGGCAAGGTAGCGAGTATTACCATCGCTTAGAAGATAGTTGAAAAGTATCGGTTATACGATAAATACCGTCGATCGGATCTTTATCCTACCCGTTACTTTCTATTTGGATTTTATCAAGCTA